>JBJTIQ010000021.1:0-8742 GCA_046095085.1 Actinomycetota bacterium
GTCTGGCGGACTTCGGTGGACTTCGGGTCGATGCGCCGACCGAGCGGCACGACCCGGAGCACCGAATCGGGCCGGGCGTTCAGGACCTTGCGGAGGTTGGTGATCGCCTCCACGGATGCCGGAGCGTCCGAACCGACCATGCGACGAAGCGTGGTGCGAACGTCGCTGTCGGGCTTGGTGGTCAGGTAGGTGCCGTAGACGCCGTAGCCGGCGTCGTGGAGTTCCTGAGCGACCCACGGACCGTCCTGTCCGCTGGCGCCCAAGACGAGTGCTCGTTTCCCATCCACCTGAGCAGGGTAGGTGCCATGCGGTTGGGGCCGCAGCCCCTATGGCGACTGCAATGACGAGGGGCCCCGGTCATCCCGGGGCCCCTCGCTCATGCGTTGTCTGTCAGGTGCCCGAGCACGGCGCTGAGTAGTCGTAGGCCTGCGCCGTCTTGCCCACGTAGCCCATCAGCAGCGTCTCGACGCCGAGGGCGCCTTCTTCGGACGGAATGTTGATCGACACCGAGCGATCGACGTCCGCGGGTGGACCACCGACGAGGGAGTTCGGCAGAGCGCCCTCGTAATCGACCTCCACACCGCCCTGCACCGCCGCGACCAGGCCCTCGCGGGTCAGGTCACCGTTGGCCGCTGCCTTCTCCAGCGCGGCCTTGAGGGGGTACTGCCACACCCAGCCGTAGGTGTAGCCATCGTTAGCCGGGAGGATCCCCTCGCCCAACTGGGCCTTCATCGCGTCCATCGCCGGCGACGGAGTGCCGAAGGTGCCGGTCGTGCCGACGTTGGTGTAGTTCGCGATGAGCGCAGGAGCGGCCGCCGTCTGCAGAAGCAGCGGGTTCCAGGTCGGCGCGGCACCGAGGAACTTCCCCTTGAACCCGGAGGCCACGGCCTTGCCGATGATCTCCGCCGCCTCGCCTGGGCCCACGCCGATAGCGACGACATCCGCCCCCGACTCGACGATCGCCGACACCGCCGCATCCTGGTTGCCAGCCGTGGCATTGGGGGCAGTCTCGACGATGCCCGCGAACTCGACCCCGTTAGCGGCGGCCCACTTCTCGGCACCCGCGGCGTAGTCGCCGCCGTAGTCGCCGGGGTAGCCCACCGCGATGAGCTTGGTGATGGGCGTCTTGTTTTCGACCCACCAGTCGAGGCCGCCCATGGCGGCGATGCAGTAGGACGCACCCGACTCGAGGATGACGCCGCCGTCGGTCTCAGGGAACTGCCAGCCCGACCACCATGAAGCCGGGACGCCGATGACGTTGTCGGCTTCCAAGTCGGGCAGGATCGCCTGTGTCTGCGGCGTGCCCAGCGTCTGGGCGAGCGCAAGGATGTTGGGCTCGATAGCGCGGTATTCCTGGCTGTGCACCGCCGGGTCGTATTTGTTGTCACGCGTGTTGGCTGCCATATTGACGTCGAAGCCCGAGATGCCACCGCGCTCGTTGACGTATTTCCAGAAGTCCTGCTGGCCAGTGACCACCTGGGTCGCTAGCGGAGCGAACGGGCCCTCGGTCAGGTCGGAAAGGACCCCGAGATAGATGCAGCCGTTGTCGGGGTTGATGGCCTCCGGGCACGGCTCTTCGGTGACGCCGATATCGAAGACGATGCCCTCTCGCGGGTTGGGGCCCGCGTCGCTTGACGATGCTGAATCAGAGGGGGCGCTGCTGCCGCCTCCGCCGCATGCGGTCAACACCAGCGCCGCGGCGCCCAGGGCTGCCGCCACCGTGGTCGTGCTCCGAGCCTTCACGAACCCTCCCCTGTCCAGGACATGCCGACGGGCGGAATACCCGCCCGGGCCGCGCGGGCGACCCAATTGGCCCACTGTGCCAGGGATCCGATCGCGGCGCCAGGTAGATCCCGCCATGATGGGAGCGTCCCTCGCCCGGGGGGCGGCTCCGCGACGACCTGGAGGGGGCACCCGTGCTCGCCGTGGAAAACCTTGAGGTTGTCTACGAAGACGTGATCCTCGTCCTCAAGGGGGTGAGCCTGCAGGCGCCACAGGGCTCGATCGTCGCCCTGCTCGGGCCCAATGGCGCCGGCAAGACGACAGTGCTGAGAGCGATCACCGGCCTGCTCGACGTGCATCGGGGCCGCATCACCAAGGGCCGCGTGACGCTCAACGGCACCGAACTCAACTCACTGTCCGCACCGCAGATCGTTTCGGCTGGCGTCGGTCAGGTCATGGAAGGTCGTCGAATCTTCCGCGAATTCACCGTCGAAGAAAACCTACGCGCGGGTGGTCATACCGCGTCACGCCAGCAGATCTCCGAGGGACTCGAGCGGAGCTACGAGATGTTCCCTGTCCTCGCCGAACGCCGCAAGCAGGTTGCCGGCTACCTCTCGGGTGGCGAGCAGCAGATGCTTGCGATCGGCCGCGCGCTCATGGCGCAGCCGTCCTACCTGCTGCTCGACGAGCCATCCCTGGGTGTCGCTCCGAAGATCGTCCAGCAGTTACGCGATCTCATCGTGCAAATCAACGAGGCGGGGACGTCGGTCCTGCTGGTCGAGCAAAACGCGGCCATGGCCCTGTCGGTCGCTACCCACGGCTACGTCCTCGAGACGGGGCGAATCGTGATGGACAAGCCGGCAGCCCAGCTTCGCGAGGACGACGACGTCCGGGAGTTCTACCTGGGCCTGCACGGCAACGAGCGCGGGTCACTGCGCGACGTGAAGCAGTACCGACGCCGGAAGAGGTGGTTGAGCTGAGCGGCGAATCCCCCGTCATCTCCCTAGACGGGATATCCCTCTCGTTTGGTGGCACCCAGGCGGTGCGCGACGTCAGCTTCTACGTCAACACCGGCGAGCTCTTCGCCGTCATCGGCCCCAACGGCGCGGGCAAGACCTCGATCTTCAACTGCATCTCGGGCGTCTACCGACCCCAGAAGGGCAGCATCACCTTCCTGGGCGAGGAGATCATCGGCCAGTCTCCCGAGCACATCGCGCGCATCGGCGTGGCCCGGATGTTCCAGAACATCGAGTTGTTCGACAACCTGACAGTGGTCGACAACCTCATGCTCGGTCGCACCCAGTACCTCACCTACTCGGTGTTGTCGGCGTTCGTCTACTCCCCGAAGGCACGGCGCCAGGAGATCGCCAACCGCGAGGTGGTGGAGGGGCTCATCGACTTCCTCGACCTCGAGTCCTACCGTGCCTTCCCCGTCGGCATGCTGCCCTACGGCGTGAAGAAACGAGTCGAGCTCGGCCGCGCGCTGGCCATGGACCCCAAACTCCTGCTTCTCGACGAGCCCGTGGCGGGCATGAATGTCGAGGAGACCGAGGACATGGCTCGCTTCATCCTCGATGTGCGAGCGGAGATGGGGGTCTCCATGATCCTCGTGGAGCACGACATGGGCCTGGTGATGGACCTGGCCGACCGGATCCTGGTCTTGGACTTCGGCGAGCGCATCGCGCTGGGCACGCCGGCAGAGGTCCAGCGAGACCCCAAGGTCATCCGCGCCTACCTCGGCGAAGACCTCAGTGAGGCTGCGAAGGAGATGTCATGACCGCGATCGCTGAGTCCGGCGTACGCACGTGGACGCTCGCTAATGAAGTGCGCGGACGCGCGGCCACCATGGGAGACGGTGTCGCCATGCGCGCCAAGCGTCTCGGCATCTGGCGCGACATCACGTGGTCGAACTACGCCGACAACGTCTCCCTGGTCGGTCACGCTCTCCTCTCGCTCGGCATCGAGCCGGGCGACCGGGTCGCGATTCACTCCGAAAACAGGCCGGAGTGGCTCTTCACCGACCTCGGCACCATCGCCGTACGCGGCATCACGGTCGGCCTCTACCCCACCAACCCCGCACCCGAGGTGGAGTACCTCCTCGCCGACTCCGGGTCTCGCGTCCTCATCGCCGAGGACCAGGAGCAGATCGACAAGGCGCTCGCGGTGGAGGCCCGCTGTCCGGCGTTGGAGCACATCGTCTTCCTCGAGGGCCGCGGTGTCGCGGGCATCGACCATCCCAAGTTGATGAGCTGGGAGGACTTCCTGGCGCGCGGAGCCGCACACCGAGAAGCCTTTCCCGATGCGCTCGACCGGCGCGCGGCCGAGACGCGGCCCGACGATGTGGTCACGCTGGTCTACACGTCGGGCACAACCGGGCCGCCCAAGGGCGCGATGCTCACCAACGCCAACGTCGAGTTCGCCAGCAACGTCATCGTCGACGGAGGTGGCCTCTACGAGCCTCCGCCCAACACGAGCGACGTCATCCTGTCCTACCTGCCTCTGTGCCACGTGGCGGAGCGTGCCGTCACGACCTGGACCAATGCGGTGTCCGGTGCGGTGGTCCACTTCGCCGAATCCATCGACACCGTGGTCGCCAACCTGCGCGAGGTGCAGCCCACGCTCTTCTTCGCGGTTCCCCGCATCTGGGAGAAGCTCAAGGCCGCTATCGAGGTGCGCATGGCCGCGGCCTCTCGCATCAAGCGGCTCAACTACGGCATTTGGATGAAGGTGGGCAACGGCATCGCCCAGAGCATGCTGGCCCACGGCGGGCGCCACACGCTGTGGAGCCGCATCCGCTACGCCGTCGGCTATGTCTTCCTCTACCGGGCCATGCGCGACCGCATCGGCCTACGCAAGGTGCGCGCCGCCGCCTCGGCGGCCGCCCCGATCGCCCCGGAGGTCCTCTACTTCTTCTTCATGATGGGCGTTCCCATCAACGAGCTCTACGGCATGACCGAAAACAGCGCGGTCGCAACCAGCAACCGACGTGGCCGCATCAAGCTCGGCACGGTCGGGGAGCCGCATCCGGGAGTCGAGGTGCGCCTCGACGAGACGACCGGCGAGATCCTCACCAGACATCCCGGGTCCTTCGCCGGCTACTGGAACCGACCGGACGCCACCGCCGACACCCTTGACGCGGAGGGGTGGCTGCACACCGGCGACGTGGGCGAGTGGGTCGACGGCACGCATCTGAAGATCGTCGATCGCATCAAGGACATCATCATCACGGCGGGCGGCAAGAACATCTCGCCCTCCGAGTTGGAAAACGCGATCAAGGCATCACCCTTCATCCGCGAGGCGATCGTCGTCGGCGATCAGCGGCCGTATCTCGTGGCCCTCATCGGCATCGAGGAAGACACGGTCGGCCAGTGGGCGAAGGCCAAGCGCATCCCTTACACGACCTACCGCGACCTCTCGGAGCGCGAGGAGGTGCTCCGGCTCGTGCAGGGCATCATCACCAAGGTCAATGAGGGCACGGCGCGGGTCGAGAACATCCGGAAGTTCCGGATGATCACCAAGGCCCTCGATCACGAGGACGGTGACCTGACGGCGACGCAGAAGGTCAAGCGATCAGCACTCATGGTGACCTTCGGGCCGCTCATCGATGACATGTACGACGGCACCGACCGCCTCGCCGGCGGAGACCAAAGCGACGTCGTCGTCGTCAGCCGAGTGGAGGCCTGAGGTGGAAGATCTCATCTCGTCGCTCGTCCGCGGCCTCGGCCTCGGCGGGCTCTACGCCCTCCTCGGCGTCTCCTTCGTCATCATCTATCGGGCCACCGGGGTCATCAACTTCGCCACACCCGCACTCATGGTCCTGGGTGCCTTCTTTGCGGGAGCGTTCGGCAACGCGGTCGGACTGCCCTTCTGGCTGGCGGTGCTCCTCGGCATGGCCGTCATGGCCATCATCGGCATGATCATCGAGCGCGTGGCGCTGCGCCCTATGGTGGGCAGACCGGCGTTCTCCGCCGCCACCGTCACGGTCGGCGTCTTCATCATCCTGCTCATCATTGGCGGGCGACTGATCGGCTCGGAGCTGCTGACGGTCAATGATCCCTTCGGCCTCAATACGGTCAGCGTCTTCGGCGCCACGCTCTTCACGGTCGACATCGCGCGCTTTGTCATCGCCCTGGTCGCCATCGGCATTGTGGGGCTGTTCCTGGCGCGGTCGCGCACCGGCCTGGCCATGCGCGCCACCGCGCTCGATCAGGAGACGAGCCTGGCCCAGGGCATCAACGTCGGCCGGATGTTCGGGCTCTCCTGGGGCATCGCCGCCGCCATGGCGGCCCTTGCCGGCGCCCTGCTGACCGCCGGGAGTTCCGGCATCGAGACCACGGTGGCCCTCGTCGCCCTCAAGGCGCTGCCGGTGATCATCCTCGGCGGCCTCGACTCGATCAAGGGATCGGTCGCGGCCGGCATCATCATCGGTGTCGCCGAGTCGCTGACCCGCACCTACCAGCCGATCTACGCTCCGTGGCTCGGCGCCAATTTCGACGTCATCGTTCCCTACCTGATCATGATCATCGTGCTCATGGTGCGGCCCTATGGTCTCTTCGGCACGAAGGAGGTGGTGCGGGTATGAGCAGTGCCACGGCATCCTCGCACCGCACAACTCGCGGCCGCCCGCAGCTGTTCACCAGCTATGCGCAGGAGACCGCGATCTTCAACACTCGTGTCAAGCGCAACTGGGTACTGGTGGGCATCCTCGTCATGCTCGTGCTGCCGTTCTTCATGCAGCGCGACATGGTCGCCCTCATCACGACCGTCTTCATCTTCGCCATCGGAGGCATCGGACTCAACCTCCTGACGGGCTACGCCGGTCAGATCTCCCTCGGCCAGGCCTTCTTCCTGGGCGTCGGTGCCTACACCGCGGCCGTCCTGGGCGGCGAATCCCGCAGTGGCGTGATCGGCCTGGGCTGGGACATGGCCATCTGGCTTCCGCTGGCCGGACTCGTGCCTGCCCTGATCGCACTCGTGCTGGCGCCCCTCGCGATGCGGGTGCGCGGCCTCTACCTCGCCATCTTGACCCTGGGCCTGGTCTTCATCGGCGAGCACATCTTCAAGGAGGCCAAGCCCATCACCGGCGGTGCCGGCGTGGGGCGCGCACCTGCCGACCCGGTATTCCTGGGCTTCGACCTCTTCGCCAACCAGACGATCCTGGGCTACCGCATCGATCGCTTCACGGTCTTCTACCTGGCCTGCTTCATCATCTTCGTCATCATGGCGTTTGCCGCCAAGAACATCGCGCGCTCTCGCTTCGGCCGCTCCTTCGCCGCCGTGCGTGATCGCGATATCGCGGCAGAGGTGATGGGCGTCTCCCTGCTCCGCACCAAGACGCTGGCCTTCGTGATCTCGTCCTTCTACGCGGGCATCTCGGGCGCGCTGCTGTCCATCGTCATCGGCCGCATCTCGCCCGAGACGTGGAACATATTCCTGTCGATCGATTTCCTTGCCGTCATCTTCATCGGTGGCCTGGCCACGATCTCCGGGTCGATCATGGGCGCAGTCTTCGTGGTCCTGCTGCCCAAGGGCGTCAACGCGGTCACGGGCTACATCCCCGGGTTCGGTGGCGTGGGCGAGGGCGGCATCCTCAACGTCTTCGAGTTGCAGACCATCATCTTCGGCCTGCTCATCATCCTGTTCCTCATCCTCGAGCCGCGCGGCCTCTACGGCCTCTGGCTTCGATTGCGCAACTACTTCAAGGCGTGGCCCTTCAGTTATTGACGTCCGGGCGGGCGCAGGATGGCGTTGTCGTAGATCGCGGTGAGCTCCTCGGGCAGCGCGTCGAACCAGTCGCGCTGCAGCAGGCCGGCGCGTACGCGCTCATTGAGGCCGCCCTTGGTCTGAAACTCTCCTGGGAGGTCGCCGCGTCGCGAGTCGCGGGTGACCTGCCCCACTGCAGCGAGACCGTCGAGCTCGGAGCGGATGTAGCGCGAGGCAATCGCCTCGTCGATGCCGTGGTCGGCGATCCAGTCAATGACTCGGTTCTGGAGTTCGAAGTAGGTCGACATGATGGCTGATGCACAGCTCAGGACGCGGATGCGTGACTCGTCGTCGAGCACGATGAGATCTCCGAGGCCTTCGAATGCCGCGAGCACCTCCGGCACGCCGGGGCACACGACGAGCGGGCCCCTGTGCAGGGTGATCGGCGGCAGGGGGATGAGCTGGCAGATCGTGGTGGCAGGGGCGACCAGCGGCGCGTTGCCGCTGGGCGGCGTACCCGCGATGAAACTGGCGATGACCTGGTCCGGGCCGAACTCCAGCGATGCGAGCGCGTCGTCCACCTGCTGGGGCCGCATTCCCAGCACCACGATGTCGCTGGCGTCGATGACCTCCTGGTTGGACTCCATCACCCGGCACTGGGCGAACTCCTGGGCGAGGGCGCGGGACCGCTCGGCCGACCGGGGCGACAGGAGGATCTGGTCGGTCATGCCGGGCCGAGCGCACATGGCGCGCACGACCGCGTCGGAGATCGTGCCGACGCCGAGGAATCCGATACGGGTCATGCGCGCATCCTCGCCTACTAGGGTCTGAAGGGTCACGACCCCTGGAGGCAACGTGCCCGGTTTCCTTGCCGACCTCACCGGCTCCTTCGCCACCTCAGCGGCCCAGAACCCGACGGTGGCGGTGATGGAGGCGGCCTACGCGCATGAGGGGCTCGACATCCGCTACCTCACCTGCGAGGTGCCACCAGACCGACTGGGCGATGCCGTGCGCGGCGCTATCGGCATGGGCTGGCTCGGCTTCAACTGCTCGATTCCGCACAAGATCGCGATTCTCGACTACCTCGACGAACTCGCGCCCTCGGCCGCGATCATCGGCGCGGTGAACTGCGTGATCAATGACAATGGACGCCTGACCGGCGAGAACACCGACGGGCAGGGCTTCGTCAACGCCCTCCGCACCATCGTCGACCCCGCGGGCAAGCGCTTCGTGATCCTGGGCGCGGGCGGCGCAGCACGTGCCATCGCTGTCGAGTCGGCGCTGGCGGGCGCCGCCGCCATCGAGATCGTGAACCGC
>JBJTIQ010000022.1:0-5108 GCA_046095085.1 Actinomycetota bacterium
TCGCCCTGCTGCTGACCGGTGGCGGGATTGAAGACCGGCCCGGTGCGCCCGGAGGACGAGGGGGCTCGGCGTCCGTCAATCCAGTGGTCAATCGTGTACACGTCAGTCTCCGCTTCGGTGGTCGGCGTTTCAGATGAGGTACTGCGAGAGGTCGCGCTTGAGGAACCTGCCGCGGCCCTTAGTGCCGTGGAAGCCCTGCTCGTCGACGAGGACCTCGCCCCGCGACATGACGACGTCGACGTGACCGTCGATCTCGTAGCCCTCCCAGGCGCTGTGGTCCATGTTCATGTGGTGGGTCTTGTCGATGCCAATGCTCGTGTGGCCGTTGGGGTCGTAGACGACGATGTCGGCATCGGACCCCGGGGCGATCGCGCCCTTGCGGGGGTAGAGGCCGAACATGCGCGCGGGCGTGGCCGAGGTGATCTCCACCCACCGCTCAACGCTGAGCTGGCCGTCGACGACGCCCTGGTAGATCAGGTCCATGCGGTGCTCGACGGACCCGATGCCGTTGGGGATCTTGGAGAAGTCGCCCACGCCGAGCTCCTTTTGCTCCTTCATGCAGAAGGGGCAGTGGTCGGTGCTGACGATGGACAGGTCGTTGGTGCGCAGGTAGCGCCAGAGCTCATCCTGGTGGCCCTCCTCGCGTGAGCGCAGCGGGGTCGAGCACACCCACTTGGCTCCCTCGAACCCCGGCGCGCCGAGCTGTTCTTCGAGGGAGAGGTAGAGGTACTGCGGGCAGGTCTCGCCGAAGACGTTGAGGCCGAGGTCGCGTGCCTCCTGGAGCGTCTGCACGGCCTGCTTGGCGGACATGTGCACGATGTAGAGGGGAGCGCCGGTGATGCGCGCCAGCATGATCGCGCGGTGCGTGGCCTCCTCCTCGGTCTCCCACGGTCGGGTGAGGCCGTGGTTGATGGGGGCGGTCTCGCCTCGGGCAAGGGCCTGGGCCACGAGTACGTCGATGGCAATGCCGTTTTCGGCGTGCATCATGATCATCGAGCCGTTGTTCTTGGCCTGCTGCATGGCGCGCAGGATCTGGCCGTCGTCGCTGTAGAAGACGCCCGGGTAGGCCATGAAGAGCTTGAAGCTCGTGATGCCTTCGTCGACGAGCTCGTCCATGGCCTTGAGGGAGTCGTCGTCGACGCCGCCGATGATCTGGTGGAAGCCGTAGTCGATGAAGCAATTGCCGTCGGCCTTGGCGTGCCAACTGGCGAGGCCGTCCTGCACGCGCTCGCCGTAGCGCTGCACGGCGAAGTCGATGATCGTCGTCGTGCCGCCCCAGGCCGCCGCCCGCGTGCCGGTCTCGAACGTGTCGGACGCGAAGGTGCCGCCGAAGGGCAGCTCCATGTGGGTGTGGGCATCGATGCCGCCGGGGATGACGTATTTGCCCGCGGCATCGATCACGCGGTCGACTGAGCCTGTCATCGCCTCGGACGTGGCCCCGGGGGAGAGCAGCGCGGCGATCGTCTCGCCGTCGACCAGCACGTCCATGGCCTGCACGCCCTGGGGCGTGACGACCGAGCCGTTGCGGATGAGGGTCTTCATGTCTGCCTCCCGTCAGGGGCGGGTGAGGTCGCCGTAGGCGTCGGGGCGACGGTCGCGGTAGAAGGGCCAGCGATTGCGGACGGTGGTGATGAGGTCCATGTCGAGGTCACGGACGACGAGCTCGGGCTTGTAGGGGTCGGCCGGCTCACCGACGAACTTGCCCTCGGGGTCGACGAAATAACTGGTGCCGTAGAAGTCGTCATCGCCGAGATCCTCGATGCCGACGCGATTGATGGCGCCGATGAAGTACTCATTGGCCACCGCAGAGGCCGGCTGCTCAAGCTTCCACAGGTAGGCCGAGAGCCCGCGGGACGTCGCGGAGGGATTGAAGACGATCTGGGCGCCGTTGAGGCCGAGCGCGCGCCAGCCCTCGGGGAAGTGCCGGTCGAAGCAGATGTAAACGCCGACCTTGCCCACGGCGGTGTTGAAGACCGGGTAGCCGAGATTGCCGGGACGGAAGTAGAACTTCTCCCAGAAGCCCGGCACGTGCGGAATGTGGGTCTTGCGGTACTTGCCGAGGTACGAGCCGTCGGCGTCGATGACCGCGGCGGTGTTGTAGAGGACGCCGGGCTGCTCCTCCTCGTACATCGGGAGGATGAGGACCATGCCGAGTTCCTTGGCCAGTGCCTGGAAGCGCTCGGTCGTGGGGCCGGGGATCGACTCGGCGTACTCGTAGTACTTGGTGTCCTGCACCTGGCAGAAGTAGGGCCCGTAGAACAACTCCTGGAAGCACATCACCTGGGCGCCCTGGGCGGCCGCCTGCCGGGCGTAGTCCTCGTGGGCGACGATCATCGACTCCTTGTCGCCGGTCCAGCCCGTCTGCACGAGCGCCGCTCGCACCACACTCATCGTCGCCTCCTCATGGCGGACGCCCCTGCGCCCTGCCGTCACTCTATTGCGCCCCGGCGGGCGATCTGTGGGGGTCGGCGGAATGCCTTCCGGCGCCGGGTCACGGTTCGGCAGCGAGGCTGGTGCCGTGGTGGCGCCCCTCGCTAGGGTGGGCGAATTCCCGTCCAGTCAGGGGAGGCGTCATGCCCAGCGGTCCGCGTGCCGGGGTCGTCGACGGGGCCGTCATCACCGGCCCCGGGGAGACCCTCGACGTCATCGATCCGGCCGACGGCTCGGTGGTCGAGACGGTCGGCCTCGCCGGCCCGGCCGAGGTGCAGGCCGCCGTGGCGGCCGCTGAGAGGGCGTTTCCCGAGTGGTCGGGGGCGACCCCCGGCGAGCGCGGGGCCGCCCTGCACCGCCTCGCGGCCCGTCTCGAGGCGAGGGCCGCCGAATACGCCGAGATCGAATCCCGGCAGACCGGCAAGACGCTGCGCCTGGCCACCGAGTTCGACGTACCCGGATCCATCGACAACGTCGTGTTCTTCGCCGGCGCCGCGCGCCAGCTCGAAGGCCTGGCCTCGGGCGAATTCGACGCCACTCACACGTCGGTCATCCGTCGCGAGCCCATCGGCGTCGTCGGCTCCATCGCCCCGTGGAACTACCCACTGCAGATGGCCATGTGGAAGGTGCTTCCCGCCATCGCGGCCGGCAACACGATCGTGCTCAAGCCCGCCGAGATCACGCCGCTGACGACGCTGATGCTCGCCGAGGACGCCGTGGCATCAGGGATCCCAGCCGGTGTTGTCAACGTCGTCGTTGGCCGCGGGCCCGTCGCGGGTGAGGCGCTGATCAGCCACCCCTCTGTCGGCATGGTGTCGTTCACCGGCTCCACGCCGGTGGGCCGGCGTGTCATGGAGATCGCCGCCGGGCGCGCGGCACGCGTCCATCTCGAGCTCGGTGGCAAGGCGCCCTTCCTCGTGTACGACGACGCCGATGTCGATGCCGTCATCCAGGGAGCGGTGGCCGGGGCGCTCATCAACGCAGGCCAGGACTGCACGGCCGCGACCCGCGTCTATGTGCAGCGGCCCATCTACGACCGCGTCGTCGCAGGCATCGCCGATGTGCTGGCGGGCATCCGCGTGGGCGATCCCCGCGATCCGGAGACCGACCTCGGCCCCCTCGTGACCTTCGCCCAGCGCGACCGCGTGGCGGGCTTCGTCGACCGCGCTCGGGGATCAGGTGCCACGGTGGTCGTGGGAGGGGAGTCGCCGGCGGGCGACCTCGCCAAGGGCGCCTACTTCGCGCCGACCCTCATCACCGGCGCCGACCAGCGCTCCGAGATCGTCCAGGAGGAGGTCTTCGGGCCCGTCCTGGTGGCCCTGCCGTTCGACGGCGACGACGAGGGCATCGCGCTGGCCAATGACACGCGCTACGGGCTTGCCGCGTCGGTGTGGTCGCGCGATGTCTTCCGCACGATGAAGGCCCAGCGGGAGACCCGGTCGGGGTGCGTCTGGGTCAACGCCCACATCCCGATCGTGAGCGAGATGCCGCATGGCGGGATGAAGCAGTCGGGGTTCGGCAAGGACATGTCGAAGTACTCCCTGGAGGAGTACACCGTGATCAAGCACGTCTCATTCGACATTTCGGGCGACGCGCGCAAGGAATGGCACCGTACTATCTTCAAAGACCGAGGCCGCCCGTCGGGCGCACGATGACACAGGAGAGAGCATGACCAAGCGTCCCTTGTCCCCGGAAGCCGCCGCTGTGGTGGCGATGTCGCGCTCCGGCCTCTCGCGCCGTCGGCTCCTCCAGGTCGCGGGCATCACCGGCGTGGCCGCGACGGCGGCCGCGTGCGGCGCCGGCTCAGGCGGCGGTGGCACCGCGAGCAGTAGCGGCGCGGCTCCAGAGCCCGCACCTGTGCAGGACCTCTCCGATTCGGAGAAGTTCGTCAACTGGGCCAACTGGCCGCTCTACATCGACGTCAACGACGAGACAGGTGCCTATCCCACGCTCGAGGCCTTCACCGCCGCGACAGGCATCACGGTTAACTACACCGAAGATGTCAACGACAACAACGAGTTCTTCGCCAAGGTGCGGGCGCAGCTCGAGTCGGGCCAGTCGATCGATCGAGACATCGTCGTCCTCACCGACTGGATGGCCGCTCTTTGGATTCAGAGCGGCTTCGCCGTCAAGCTCGACAAGGCCAGCATGCCCAATGCTGCCAACCTGCTGCCCAACTACGTCGACGTCTCCTTCGATCCGGGCCGCGAGTACTCCCTGCCATGGTTCTCCGGTTTCGGCTGCTTCGGCTGGAACAAGGCCCTGCTGCAGGAGACTCTGGGCACCGACACCCTCACCTCGCTGAGCCAGCTATGGGACCCCAAGCTCAAGGGCCGCATCACGCTGCTCTCCGAGATGCGCGACACGATGGGCGTCATTATGGCCGCCCAGGGAGCCGACCCCTCCAACTTCACCGACGACCAGTTCCAGGCCGGGATCGCCGAGCTGCAGGCGCAGATCGACAGTGGCCAGGTGCGCCAGGTCGCCGGCAACGACTACGTCGCGGCGCTCGAGACCGGCGACGTCATCGCCGTGATCGGATGGTCGGGCGACATGTTCCAGTTGGGCGAGGACTTCGGGGTAGGGCTTCCCGACACCGGCGGCATGCTCTGGACCGACAACATGCTGATCCCCAGTGTCGCCACCCACAAGAAGAACGCCGAAGCGGTCATGAACTA
>JBJTIQ010000023.1:0-4091 GCA_046095085.1 Actinomycetota bacterium
CGCCGACACGACAGCCCTTCGGGGCACGACCAAGGAGCGACACATGAGCGGTGGAACCGAGCGCCCCCTTGCCGAGGTTCGTTTCCTCACCGTCGCCGAGGTGGCGTCGCTCATGCGCGTCTCCAAGATGACGGTCTACCGACTCGTGCATGCCGGTGAGTTGCCCGCGGTTCGCGTCGGTCGTTCCTTCCGTGTCCCTGAGCAGGCAGTGCACGACTACTTGCGCTCGTCCTACATCGAGGCTGGCTGAGTCAACTGGCGGAGCGAGTCCATCGCTCCGACGGCCGCCAGACCCGCTCCTGTCGAGTCCCGTGCCATCGGATAAGGTCATGGGACTCCAGGAATGAATGAGGTAATCGATGGGTTCCGTGGTCAAGAAGCGCCGCAAGCGCATGGCCAAGAAGAAGCATCGCAAGTTGCTTAAGCGCACCCGCGTTCAGCGCCGCAACAAGAAGTAGCGCACCGGGTCACCAGGGAGTCCGCATGGGCAGGGTCGTGCTCGTCACCGGCGCCGCCCGACACCTGGGCGGTCAGATGACCCGGGCCCTGGCCAAGGATCCCTCCGTCGAGCGGGTTATCGGGGTCGACGTCGTCCCCCCTCGCAAGGCCCTGGGCGAGGCCGAGTTCATCCGGGCCGACATTCGCAATCCCGTGATCGGCAAGATCATTCGGTCTGCCGACGTCGACACCGTCGTTCACATGGGCGTCATTGCCACTCCGGTCCAGGCCGGGGGCCGGGCGGCGATGAAGGAGATCAACGTCATCGGCACCATGCAGTTGCTGGCGGCCTGCCAGAAGTCCGAGACCGTCCGGCGACTGGTCGTGAAGTCCACGACGTCCGTCTACGGCGCCGGGCCTCGCGACCCCGCCCTGTTCACCGAGGGGATGGCACCGAAGCATCCGCCGACTTCGGGATGGGCCAAGGACTCGGTCGAGGTCGAGGGCTACGTCCGCGGCTTCGGGCGTCGCCGTCCTGAC
This sequence comes from Actinomycetota bacterium, assembly GCA_046095085.1. Classification (GTDB taxonomy): domain Bacteria; phylum Actinomycetota; class Actinomycetes; order S36-B12; family S36-B12; genus Mxb001. The sequence continues at coordinate 979 of JBJTIQ010000023.1, forward strand.
GTCGACGTCACCATCCTCAGGCTCGCCAACTTCATCGGCCCGCGCATACAGACCGCGATGACCTCCTACTTCTCACTCCCCGTCGTGCCCACGGTCATGGGCTACGACGCTCGCCTGCAGTTCGTCCACGAGGACGACGGCATCGAGGCGCTCCGGGTGGCCGCTGCCAGCGAGGCCACCGGCGTCTTCAACGTGGCCGGCGAAGGGATCATCACGGTCTCGCAGGCCATCCGGCGGGCCGGGCGACCGTGGCTCGAGGTCCCGCGCCCGCTGCTGGGATTCGCCGGACGCAGCCTCGGGTCGCGCTTGGCTGACTTCAGCCCCGACCAGGTGCGCTTCTTGACCTACGGTCGCGGGGTCGACACCGGCCGAGCTGCACACGTGCTGGGGTTCATCCCGCGTTACACGACCGCACGCGCCTTCGACGACTTCGTCCGCGGACACGGGCTTCGCGAGGGCTTCACCTCGCGGGTCGTCGAAGCCACCGAGTCCGCCGCCTTCCAGGCCGTCGGCGCTGCCCAGAGGCTCGCATCGTCTACGGCCGATTGGGGCAGTGCACGATCGGAGGTGCGCCGTGCCTGAGGCCCAGGTCATTCCGCTCGACGGCCCGCGACGCCGCCCCGGCCCGCGCCCCGCGCCCGAGGCCGCGCCCTCTGGTCGCCTCCACGGCGTTATCGACTTCCTACGCCGTCGCCTGACCGGCGACTTCGACGTCGACGAGTTCGGCTTCGATCCGCAGCTCACCGACGAGTTCCTGCTCGCCCCGCTTCGGCCGCTCTACGAGCGGTGGTTCCGCGTTGAGTTGCGTGGCATCGACAACGTGCCGACCGAGGGCGGCGCCCTCGTCGTCGCCAACCACTCCGGCACGATCGCCATCGACTCGGTGATGACTCAACTCGCGCTGCTCGATCATCACCCGGCGCACCGACACCTGCGCATGCTCGGCGCCGACCTGGTCTTCCAGACGCCGTTCCTCGGGGAGATCGCCCGCAAGGCGGGGCACACCCTCGCGTGCATGCCCGACGCCGAGCGCCTGCTGTCGTCGGGCGAGCTCGTCGGCGTGTGGCCCGAGGGCTTCAAGGGCGTAGGCAAACCATTCAGCGAGCGCTACAAGTTGCAGCGCTTCGGCCGCGGGGGGTTCGTCGCGGCCGCGCTGCGCACCCGCGTGCCGATCATCCCCACGGCGATCGTGGGCGCCGAGGAGATCTACCCCATGATCGGCAGCCTCCCGCCGGTCGCGCGACTCCTCGGCCTGCCCTACTTCCCGGTGACGCCGACGTTTCCGTGGCTCGGCCCGCTCGGCATGATCCCGCTGCCCAGCAAGTGGATCATCGCCTTCGGCGATCCCATCCACACCGACGAGATGCCCGAGTCGGCCGCCGACGACCCCATGCTCGTGCTCGAGCTCACTGACCGCGTGCGCGAAAACATTCAGCAGTCGCTCTACCGGCTGCTGGTCCAGCGCGACGGCGTCTTCTTCTAGCGGCGCAGGGTGCGGCCAGCGGCGTAGCCGGCCGCCATGCCCACGGCGATTCCGACCCCGCCGACGACGACGGGCATGGCTGCCTCGCGCACCTTCGCGCGTCGTCGGTAGTCGCGGATCGGCCAGTCGTTCTCGCGCGCATGCTGGCGCAGGGTGGAGTCGGGGTTCACCGCCACGGGATTGCCCACGAGAGACAGCATCGGGATGTCGTTGGACGAGTCGGAGTACGCCGAGCAGCGGCTGAGGTCGAGCCCCTCGCGCTCGGCGATGGCCCGCACGGCCTCGGCCTTGGCCACGCCGTGCAGGGGCGCACCCACCAGGCGGCCGGTGTAGACGCCGTCGCGGACCTCGGCCACAGTGCCCAGTGCCCCGGTCAGGCCGAGGTTCTTGGCGATGATGGTCGCGAGTTCGACCGGGGTGGCGGTGACGAGCCAGACCCGCTGCCCGGAGTCGAGGTGGCTCTGGGCCAGGGCGAGGGTGCCGGGGATCAGCTTGTCGCCCATCTCGTCGGCGAAGATCTCCTCGCCGAGGTCGACGAGCTCGGTCACCCGTCGACCCTCGACGAACGACAGCGCGGCCTCGGTCGCCGACGCCATGTCCTCGAGGTCCTCGGAGCCGCTCACGACGAACTTCACCTGCTTGCGCCCAAAGGCCGCGATCTGGGGGAGCGAGAAGAACTTACGGCGGGCCAGCCCAACGGCGAAGTGGAAAAGGCTGGCTCCCTTCATCACGGTGTTGTCGACGTCGAAGAAGGCAGCGGCCGTTGGATCCGACGGGATCGACAGGGCGGCCTCGACGTCGGCAGCGGCAGCCGATGCCTCCCCCGCAATGCGGTAGGAGGGCAGCACGGCCGTCGTACGTCGTGACACGACGCCAGGGTAGACCGGGCAGCGCGGGCACCCGTCCGGCAGACTCGCAGCATGAGGGAAGCCCGGGGGGTGCTGGTCGGCCAGCCCGGCTGCCTCGTGTGCGACGAGGCGCGTGAGGTCATCGCCGCCGGGGGTGCCGACCAGGGGGTCGACTGGGTGGAGGTCTCGATCCTCGACGACCCCGACCTGGCCGACCGCTACTGGGAAAAGATCCCCGTGACCGTGGTCGATGGGGTGGAGCAAGACTTCTGGAGGGTGGACGCGGCGCGCCTACGAGCCGCCCTAGTCACCGATAATCGGTGACTAGCGTCCGCTAGACTTTGTTTCACCGCTTCACAAGCCCGTACCCTGAGGGGCCATCCCTTCCAGTGAGGTCCCGCCGTGCCAATCCTTCCCCCCGGGCGCTCCGACCGTGTCGACGACGTCCCCACGGCGACCCTCGAGCGACTCCCTGTCTACCTCCAGGTCCTCACCGGCCTGGCCGAGCAGGGCATTCGCACCGTGTCGTCGACCGACCTGGCCGAGCGCAGTGGAGTCACCGCCGCCAAGCTCCGCAAGGACCTCTCCCTCCTCGGTTCCTTCGGCACCCGCGGAGTGGGCTACGACGTCGTCTACCTCCACGGGTGCATCGCCGACTGGCTGGGTGTCATGCGACCCCTCGATGTCGTCGTCGTCGGCATCGGCAACCTCGGGCAGGCCGTTGCTTCCTACAACGGGCTCGCCGGTCGTGGATTCCGCATCGTCGGCCTGATCGACATCGA
>JBJTIQ010000024.1:0-2783 GCA_046095085.1 Actinomycetota bacterium
TCCGCACGAAGTCGCGCTAGCGCGTCGAGCATGACCTCGAAGCCTTCAGCGTCGTGGATGGTCGCCACGCTGCCAACCCAGAAGCCATCGCGGTCAAGTCCGAGGTCTGCGCGGGCCTCCACAGACTCGCGCTTGCCCTCGAGGAACCCAACGGGCACACCGTTAGGAACGACGACCACGCGGTCGGCATCCACGCCACGCGCGATGATCTCGGCACGCATGGATTCGCCGAGAGTGGTGACCAGGTCGGCAGCCCTCATGACCTCGGTATGCCGTTCGCGCGTCCACCGGTAGACGTCGCTATGGCGTGCGGACTCGCCCCCGTGACGGGACAGCCAGGTCTCCTCATGAAAGGCGCGCACCTCATAGGCGACCGGGATACCCGCGCGGCGTCCCACCTCAAGGGCCACTCGCGCGTTGACGTGGTCGGACGCCGCGTGCAGAAGATGCGGACGGAAGTCGTCGGCCACGCGCGCAAGCAGGTCGACGTATGCGCGCGGCAGCGCCGCGTCGGACGGCATCACCGCGGGAAGGAGTCGGAGGTAGGGCACTCCATCGAGGAATTCGGTGGGCGCAGCATCGAGTTCGCCGTAGGTCACGGGATAACCCGGCCGCGTGGCCGCGCGCGCATCCCAGCCGAACTCCCGCTGAGCAAGCAGGATGCGATGGGTGCGGATCGTCGAGCCCGCCTGCGTAAGTGGGAGCGAGTTGGTGACGACGTGGAGTATGCGGGCTGGGGGCGTGCCAGGCGGGGAAGCCGCGTTGTCACCCCGTGCATAGGCCCACGTCGGGAGCGGCGACGTGAGCTCATCAACTTGACGTCGAGCAGTGCGCGCAACTCGACGACCCCGCGCATCGTGCACCGGATGGTCGAGCACGTCGATCAGGTCACCTCGCAGGCGGCGCACTGCGAGTTCGCAGGACGGTCGGCGCGAGTCGTCGGCATCGAGGAGTCCGAGCGCGATCTCCGCGTCGACCAGGCGGTCCTCGGCCACCGCCCGATCGACCAGCGCGGCCGGATCGGTGCCGCGGGGGCCGCGGGCCGTCGCTGGCCACGCGCGCTCAAGCGCCGCTCGGCCCCGGGCCGGATCCTCCGCGAAACGACGCAGGGCACCGGTCACGGCGAGCGGCAGGCGACGCGCCGCTTCCGCGCCTCGCCGCAGGGCACGCAGCCGTGCCATGGGCACCTCCTCGTCTGGGATAGTAGAGGTCGCCCGACACCCCGACCGGCTCGCAGGCGCCCACAGGAAGGCCCCGATGACCCTGCTCCACGTGACCGGAGCGCGCCCGAACTTCCCCAAGGCGGCCCCCGTCATCGCGGCCCTCGATGCCGCGGGTGCCCGCCAGCGGCTCGTGCACACCGGGCAGCACTACGACGATCGCATGTCGGAGATCTTCTTCCGCGAGCTCAACCTGCCGCGTCCCGACATCAACCTGGGCGTCGGGTCCGGCAGCCATGCCCAGCAGACTGCCGCACTCATGGTGGGACTCGAACGCGAGTTCCTCGAGACGCGTCCCCAACTCGTCATCGTCTACGGAGACGTCAATTCCACACTCGCTGCCGCTGTCACGGCCGCCAAGCTCGGACTTCCCGTCGCACACGTGGAGGCGGGACTTCGCAGCTTCGACCTGTCGATGCCCGAGGAGATCAACCGCATCGTCACCGACCGCCTATCGGACCTGCTCTTCTGCACGAGTCCCGACGCCATCGCTCACCTCGCGCACGAGGGAGTCGAGGAGCGGCGCATCCACCTGGTCGGCAACCCGATGATCGACACTCTGCTGGCCAACCTCGACCGCCTCGACGCCGAGCACGCCCGCGACGCGCTGGGGCTTCCCGAGCGCTACCTCGTCGCCACGCTCCACCGGCCCGGCAACGTCGATGATCCCGAGGCTGCGGGAGCCCTCGTCGCGCTCATGCATGCCGCCGCGGCCAGGGCCGACATCGTGCTGCCGCTCCACCCGCGGGGGCGCGCGGTGCTCGAGGCGCTCGGCATCGCCGATCATCCGCGCATCCACGTCGTCGAACCCCTCGGCTACCTGGAGTTCATCTCGCTCGTACGCGGAAGCGCCGCCGTGATTACCGACTCCGGCGGCGTGCAGGAAGAGACGACGATCCTCGGGGTTCCGTGCCTCACGCTGCGACCCAACACCGAGCGACCGATCACCATCACCCATGGCACCAACCGGCTCGCGTCCCCCTACACGCTGCTCGACCTACTCGACCTCGCGCTGACCGGGGAGACCGACGACACCAAGGCACCCCCGCTGTGGGATTGCCGCGCCGGCCAGCGCATCGCCAATGTGATCCTCGACTGGCTCGACGACCGAGACCCAGCATGACGGAGCCCGTCGCCGACACCGCGCCCGAAACGGACCCGGAGGCCGGGGCCACCGACGAGCGCGCGTTGTCAGACAGCGCGCGCCTGCGCGGGCAGCTGCGACAGGCCGAGGCTCGCGCCGAGCGCGCCGAGCGGGCCCTGGAGCGCATGGAACGCAGCGCCAAGTACACCGTGGGGTCGCTGCTGGTCGAGGCCGCGCGAAGTCCGCGACGCCTGGTGCTGCTCCCGCGCGATCTCTGGCGGGTATGGCGCCTGCGGCGGCGCGCGAGGGGCACGCCCGGAGGTGCAGGCTCGACCCGTACGCGCCGCGACGATGCGCTCGACACCGATGCCGCGCGCCTGCTCGTGCCTCGCGCATCCGCGCGGCCGGATTCGGCCTTTGCCATCGTGGGGGCCCTCTCCGAAGCGACGGCCGCCGCCTGGTCGCCGTATGCCGCCGTC
>JBJTIQ010000025.1:0-4954 GCA_046095085.1 Actinomycetota bacterium
GGACTCATCCTCGGCAAGGTCGATCGGCACGACGCCTGACCCGGATTGACAGGTTCCAGGTGGGATTCATTCCCCGCGAGATGGCCGCCCGACTTATCCCAGGCTTGAACTCATTGGCACTAGGACGTCTGTCGCGCCAAGACTTCTCACATCGAAGCCTACTGGTTCTACGGAGCCGCCTCGGGGCGGTGTACACCCCTGAGATTGGCTAGCGGCCTGATGCCTGGACTACGAGTAGGCGATGGGCGAATCGACGAGGTGGCCGGTCACCATCTGGAGGAGGGTTCCAGGAGGGTTTCGGAGAACGTCACCCGCAAGCTCAAAGGGGACTAGGACCCTCCGCAGGAACGGTTAGTGAATTTCGACTACATCCGGCCATGAAATGTCGCGTCCTGAGACGCTTTCCCTCACGAATTGTGCGCCCGGAGGGAATCGAACCCCCAACCGACCGGGTAGAAACCGGTTGCTCTATCCGTTGAGCTACGGGCGCCGCGGTCATTGTCGCAGCAGGGGGAGATGCCCCTGCTAGACATAGCCCGTGACGGCTCGCCGCTATCGACCTCGGCCCCAACGTCGCACGGCCATTCCCCTGGCGTGGACCGGGGCCGTCCTCTTGATCTCGGGCCTGATCCTGACGTGGGTGGTGATCGCTGGCGAGGCTGCCATGAATGCTCGGGATCTGGTCATCAACACGTGGATCCGCGACCTCGCGGTCCGCTGGCCTGTCCTCGACGACATGGGCAACGCCTTCTCGTGGTTCGCCGACAGCGACCGCAACTTCTTCACCATTCCGATCGTCATCGTCACGCTGCTGATCCTGCGACAGTGGCGCTGGGCGATCTTCTTCTTCGTCGCCGCCGAGGGTGGCTTCCTCCTCTCCAATGTCATCAAGCATTTCGTGGGCCGTGAGCGGCCGCCCTTCCTGAACTTCGAAGGGGACGCGCTCTACACGTCGTTCCCTAGCGGCCACACGTTTTCGGGCATCACCGTGTGGGTCTCGATCTCACTGCTGCTCTTCTACCTGTTGCCGCTGCCGTGGTCCACCGTCTTGGGCTGCGTCCCCCTGGTCATCGGCCTGATGAACGGTCCGAGTCGCCTTCTCCTGGGCAAGCACTGGATCTCCGACGTCGTCGGATCGTGGCTCTTGGGTGGTGGTTGGCTACTGCTGAGTTGGGCAGCCTTCGTGTGGTTCCTGATGCCGCGATCGTCCGAAAGGGTTGCTGAGGATGTCTGACGAACTCCGCGAGCTGTGGAATGAAGTCGTGGTCATTCCCGACTTCCCGACGCCGGGGATCTCCTTCAAGGACATCTCGGGAATCCTTGCCAATCCGGTGACATTCGGCATCACGGTGCGGGCCTGGGCTGATGCCGTGCGGCCGGAGCGACCGAGCATGGTCGTGGGCATCGAGGCGCGTGGCTTTCCGCTCGGCGGTGCCCTCGCCTACGAACTCGGCTGCGGCTTCGTCTCCTTGCGCAAGGATGGCAAGCTCCCGCGCGACGTTCACCGCCGCGAATACGTCCTGGAGTACGGCACGAGCATCCTGGAGATCCATCGAGACGCATTGAACGCCGACGACAGGGTCGTGATCGTCGATGACGTCCTCGCCACCGGAGGCACGGCTTGTGCCGCGGTCGACCTCGTGCGGGAGTCCGGCGCAGCCGTCACTAGCGTGGCCCTGATCATGGACCTGCCGTTCCTCGAGGGTCGCGCAGCGCTTGAGGGCAAGGGCGTGCGGGTGCACACCCTGATCGACGACGACGGAGCGCCGTACCCGAATCCATAGCGGCCGATCGTCCACAGCTACGGCACGCCGGCATCGTCCACCGATCGCTCAGGGTGGTTTCGAGCATGCACCGTGGTCGCCGAGGGTCACCCCACGCGGGCCACCCGGCCCTGAAGGGACCCATACATATGAACGAGATCACCATCACCGGCAACCTGGTCAACGACCCCTCTCTCCGCAAGGTCAGCACCCAGGTCGTGACCAACTTCCGCATCGCCCACAACCATCGCTACCGCGATCAGGGCACGGGCGACTGGATGGACGGCGGCACCACCTACATCGATGTGTCGTGCTGGCGGAGCCTGGCCGAAAACGTCTGCCTGTCATTGGGCAAGGGGTCCGCGGTCATCGTCTCGGGCCGACTACGCAGCAAGGAGCGGACCATCGAGGTCGATGGCGGTGGCACCGAGAAGCGCACCTACTTCGAGATTGAGGCGACGTCAGTCGGCCCCGATCTCAGCCGAGGTGCCACGCACGCGTTCGACGGCAAGCGCGAGGCGGCTGAGCGTCAGGAAGAGCGTGCCGTCGAAGGTGCCCTCGCCGCCCTAGACCCATGGGCGCCGCGCGAGCCGCAACCCGTGTGATCGGGCGTTCTCCGGGCGGAATGCTCACATGAGGTGCACGTTCCGCCCGGAGAACGATCCGGAAGGTGTTCTTCGGGAGATTCCGGCGGAATTCGGCTCTGGATTTCCCGAAGAACGCCGGTCCCGACCGGCCGCCGAGGCGAGACGTGCGGCGCACTAGGCTTCCGAGCCATGGCCGAGTTCATCTACACGCTCCGCAAGGCACGTAAGGCGCACGGCGACAAGGTCGTCCTCGACGACGTCACGCTGTCGTTCCTTCCGGGAGCCAAGATCGGAGTGGTCGGCCCCAATGGCGCTGGCAAGTCCTCGCTGCTGAAGATCATGGCCGGGGTCGACCAGGTCTCCAATGGCGATGCTCTGCTGTCGCCCGGATTCACCGCCGGCATCCTCATGCAGGAGCCTCAGCTCAACGAGTCAAAGACGGTGCTGGAAAACGTCGAAGAGGGCGTTGCCGAGACCAAGGCCATGCTCGAGCGCTTCAACGACATCTCCGCGCAGATGGCCGACCCCGACGCCGACTTCGACGCGCTGATGTCGGAGATGGGCAAGCTGCAGGAGGAGATCGACCATCGCAACGCCTGGGACCTCGACTCCCAGCTCGAGCAGGCCATGTACGCACTGCGCTGCCCCCCGGCCGATGCAGACGTCGCCGTCCTGTCCGGTGGCGAGAAGCGCCGCGTGGCGCTGTGCAAGCTCCTGCTCCAGCAGCCCGACCTGCTCCTGCTCGACGAACCCACCAACCACCTCGACGCCGAGAGCGTGCAGTGGCTTGAGCAGCACCTCGAGAAGTATCCCGGCACCGTGGTGGCCATCACCCACGATCGCTACTTCCTCGACAACGTCGCGCAGTGGATCCTCGAGCTCGATCGCGGCCACGCATACCCCTACGAGGGCAACTACTCCGTCTACCTCGAGAAGAAGGCCGCCCGCCTGAAGGTCGAGGGCCAGCGCGACGCCAAGCTCAAGAAGCGCCTGACCGACGAGCTCGAGTGGGTGCGATCCAGTGCCCGAGCGCGCCAGACCAAGAGCCGGGCGCGCCTTGATCGCTACGAGGAGATGGCAGCCGAGGCCGAGAAGACCCGCAAACTTGACTTCGACGAGATCCAGATTCCGCCCGGCCCGCGCCTGGGCAATGTCGTGGTTGAGGCGACCGGCCTTACCAAGGCGTTCGGCGATCGCATCCTCATCGACGACCTGTCCTTCACGCTCCCGCGCAATGGCATCGTTGGCGTCATCGGCCCCAATGGCGTGGGCAAGACCACGCTCTTTCGCATGATCGTGGCGGCGACCCAGGGCGGGTCAGACGACAAGGACGAACTCCCCACCGCTGGCGACATCAAGGTCGGCGAGACCGTGACGTTGTCCTACGTCGATCAGAGCCGAGCGGGCCTGGAGCCGCAGAAGAACGTCTGGGACGTCGTCAGCGACGGGCTCGATTGGATCAAGGTCGGCAACGTCGAGATGCCCTCGCGCGCCTACGTCTCGGCCTTCGGCTTCAAGGGCCCCGATCAGCAAAAGCCCGCGGGCGTGCTCTCCGGTGGCGAGCGCAACCGCCTCAACCTCGCGCTCACCTTGAAGATGGGCGGCAACCTGCTCCTGCTCGACGAGCCCACCAATGACCTGGATGTCGAGACGCTCGGCTCGCTGGAGAACGCACTCCTGGAGTTCCCCGGCTGTGCGGTCATCACCTCGCACGACCGGTGGTTCCTCGATCGCATTGCCACGCACATCCTGGCCTACGAGGGTGACTCCCAGTGGTTCTGGTTCGAGGGTAACTTCGAGTCATACGAGAAGAACAAGCTCGATCGGCTCGGCGCGGAGGCGGCCCGGCCACACCGGGCGACGTATCGCAAGCTGACCCGCGACTGATGGCGCGAGTCCGCTTCCAGGTCCCGCAGCGCTTCGCCGATCTCGACCTGCTAGGTCACGTGAACAACGTCGCCTATCTCGTCTACGTGCAGGAGATCCGTCTCAAGTTGCTGTCGCGCCTGCTGGGCGACAGGCTGTTCCGCATGAACCACGTCGTGGTGCGCAACGAGATCGACTACCTCCGAGAGCTCGGTCTGGGTAGCGAGCCTCTCGAGGTCGACGCGTGGGTCGAGCGCATCGGCGCGTCGTCCTACACCATCGCCTGCGAGATCCTCGATCCCGCGGGCCAGGTCGCGGCTCGGTCCAAGACGGTGCTCGTGCGACTCGGCGACGATGGGTCTGCCGAGCCGCTGACCGACGAGGAGCGCGACCTTCTCGCCGTGGCTGCCGATGGGTCGGGCGCGTGAGCGAGCCTGTCGCACCGACGTCGCTGAGCGTGCCCGCACACGAGGGTCGCCTGCTAGCCGCGCACCTCGATCGACTCGCGACGTGGGACCCCCGCACGCCCGTGCGGCTGGTCGCTCGCGCCCGTGCCCTCGGCATCTACAGTGTGCCGCCCATGGAAGTGATCGCCTTCGTGGCGCTTCCGCTGGCGGAGCCGGTCGAAGGCGAACTCGACACCACGACGTATGCGTCCGACCTGCGCGCGAGCATTGATGAGCACGGCCACCTCGGCGTGCCGCCGGTCGTCGTCGGCGACGCCGCTCTCGCCGTCCT
>JBJTIQ010000026.1:0-2771 GCA_046095085.1 Actinomycetota bacterium
GGCGCACCGTGGGAGACATCCCTGGACGCACCCGAGGAGCCGGTGCCGCGCACGACCGACACCTGGCCCTCCACCCTCGACTCACCCTCTAGTTCGTTGAGGGGCGTGTCGCGCAGCACAACCCGCCACTCAACGAACTAGAGGGTCAGTCGAGGGTGCAGGGCCAGGTGACGGTCGTGCGCGGCACCGGATCCTCGGGTCCGTCCAGGTATGTCTCCCACGGTGCGCCCGTCGGACGGTGACCGGAAGTGGCGAACCACTGCTCGATCGCGGCGTACGCCGCTGCGAGGTCTGAGTAGGCGCCTACGTGCGTCGTCACGGCCGCGGTGCCCCCGGGCAGGGTGATCGTGTGCACGTCGCCGTCGAGATCGAGGTCGGGTGGGCAGGGCAAGCCAGCCTCGATGCGGAACCCGCCATCGACCATCTCGTAGCGGGCGAAGGGCTTATCGTCGACCGCGACTGCCTCGCGGGCTAGTGCCCCGAAAACCTGCTCGAAGGCGCGCCCCAGGAAGGCGCCCACTTCCTCTTCCTCGTTGGAGCACGTGCCGGAGACGACGGCGGCGTGCTGGGGCTCGATCTCAACCGTGTGGATGTCGTAACGCATGTCAGAAGAGTCCCACAACAGCGCCGTCGACGCAATCGATACGCTCGGCGGCCGGCACCTTGGGCAGGCCCGGCATCGTCATGATGTCGCCGCAGACCATGACCACGAACTCCGCCCCTGCCGAGAGCCGCACCTCGCGGATATCGAGCACGTGGCCGGTGGGCGCCGCACGCAGCGCCGCATCCGTCGAGAAGGAGTACTGGGTCTTGGCCACGCACACGGGCAGGTGGCCGAAGCCCATCTCCTCGAGTTCCTTGATCTGCTTGCGGACCTTAGAACTGGCGGTGACCTCCGATGCCCGGTAGACGCGCGTGGCGATGGCGGTGATCTTGTCCCACAGGCTGGCGTCGTCGGGGTAGACGAAGGTGACCTCACGGGGGGACTCGCACAGCTCGACCACCTTGCGTGCCAGATCCTCAGCGCCGGCTCCGCCATCGGCCCAGTGCGTCGCGAGCACGACGTCGGCGCCGGAGTCGCTGACGAGTCGCTTGAGCAGGTCGATCTCGGCGTCTGTGTCGGAGGTGAAGCGGTTGATCGAGACCACGCAGTTGACGCCGTAGACGTCACGCACGTTCTCGATGTGGCGCTGGAGATTGACGATGCCCTTCTCGAGCGCCCCGAGATCTTCGTCGGTGATCGTCTTGAGGTCGGCACCTCCGTGGTACTTCAGCGCCCGGATCGTCGCGACGATCACGGCGGCCGAAGGGCGTAGGCCAGACTTGCGGCACTTGATGTCGATGAACTTCTCGGCGCCCAGGTCGGCGCCGAAGCCGGCCTCGGTGACGACGTAGTCGGCGAGCTTCATGGCCCCTCGCGTCGCCACGACGGTATTGCACCCGTGGGCGATGTTGGCGAAGGGTCCGCCGTGCACGAAAGCGGGCGTGTGTTCGAGGGTCTGCACGAGGTTGGGATTGAACGCGTCCTTGAGCAGCACCGTCATCGCACCGTCGGCGTCGAGATCGCGGGCGCGGACGGGCTCCTTGTCGTGGTTGTAGGCCACGATGATGTTGCCCATGCGCTCCTTGAGGTCGTCGAGCGACGTGGCGAGGCAGAAGATCGCCATGATCTCCGACGCGACGACGATGTCGAAGCCGTCTTCGCGCGGGTAGCCGTTGCCCGGGCCACCCAGGCTCACCACGATGTCGCGCAGGGCCCGGTCGTTCATGTCCATGACGCGCTTCCAGGTGACCCGGCGTACGTCGATGCCGAGGCGATTGCCGTGGTGCACGTGGTTGTCGAGAAGCGCAGCGAGGAGGTTGTTGGCGAGGCCGATGGCACTGAAGTCGCCGGTGAAGTGCAGGTTGATGTCCTCCATGGGCACGACCTGGGCGTAGCCGCCGCCCGCGGCGCCACCCTTCATCCCGAAGACCGGGCCGAGCGAGGGTTCGCGCAGGCAGATCATGACGCTCTTGCCGATCCGCCGGAGGCCATCGCCGAGGCCCACCGTCGTCGTCGTCTTGCCCTCGCCCGCGGGAGTGGGGCTAATCGCGGTGACGAGGATCAGCTTGGAGTCGAGCCGCTCCGGTAGGGAGTCGAGATAGGCGTTGGAGACCTTGGCCTTGTAGTGGCCAAATGGCTCGAGGGCCTCGTCGGGGATGCCGAGCGTGGCGGCCACCGACGAGATGCGATCCATCTGGGTCGCCTGGGCAATCTCGATATCGGAGGGCATGCGGCTCCTAGGACTTGGCTGCGCGTACGGCGTCGACGATGGCGGGCAGGACGGTGGACACATCGCCGACGATCGCGTAGTCGGCGTACGACATGATCGTCGCCTCGGGGTCGGTGTTGATCGCGATCATGGTCTTAGCGTTCTTGCAGCCGGCGATGTGCTGCGTGGCGCCGCTGATGCCGCAGGCGATGTAGAGGTCGGGCGCGACCTTGGTGCCCGTCTGGCCTACCTGCTCGGCGTGCGGGCGCCAGCCGGCGGACGTGACCACGCGCGAGCAGCCCACGGCGCCGCCGAGCAACTCGGCGAGCTCCTCGAGCGGGCCGAAGCCGCCCTCGCCGACACCACGGCCGCCGGAAACAACGACCTTGGCCTCGGCCAGGCCGACTCCACCTCCGCCGCCACCGCCCGTGCGTTCGACGATGCGCACGGCGACGTCGGCATCGGTCAGTGCGGGGGTGAACTCCTGCACGGTCGCCGGGGCACTCCCTGTCACGGGTT
>JBJTIQ010000027.1:0-17999 GCA_046095085.1 Actinomycetota bacterium
CTAGTGGGGCAGGCGCGTGACGACCTTCTCCGGCGTGATTCGGCAGACAACCCGGACGTTGTCGGTGCCATCGTCGCCGGTGTAGCGGCCCGTGCCGGTGTAGTCCTGGTTGAGCCGATCGATCAACTCGCGACCGCCCTCCTCGACCATCGAGATAGTGCCGCGGATCTCGACGTAGGTGTAGGGGTTGTCCTTCGGGAAGACCAGCACGGTGACGCGTGGGTCGCGCTCCATGTTGAGGTACTTGCGCCGCCCCTTGATGGTCGACACGAGCAGGTCGTTGCCATCGCGCTCGACCCAGACCACCGACAACTGCGGGTAGCCGTTGGGATTGGTCGTGGCGATCGTGGCGAACTCGGGGGCGTCCAGGAGCGGATACGCCTCGGGCGGGATGGTGGCGGTCATGGCAAGACGCTATCGCGAGCGCTGAAGCAGGGCGGTCGCGACCGCCGCAAGGCCCTCCCCGCGACCGGTCAGGCCCAGCCCATCGGTCGTCGTGCCCGCAACGCGCACGGGGGCTCCGACGGCTTGAGAGAGCGTGGCCTCGGCCTCGTCGCGTCGAGCACCGACGCGCGGTCGCACGCCGATGACCTGCACGGCCACATTGGAAATCGACCATCCGGCCGCTCGCACGCGCGACGCGGTCTCGCCGAGCAGCGCCACGCCGGACGCATCTGCCCACTGTGGATCGTCGGTGCCGAAGTTGCTGCCGAGGTCGCCGAGTCCGGCGGCCGAGAGAAGCGCATCGCAGGCCGCATGCGCCGCCACATCGCCGTCGGAGTGGCCCGCGAGCCCGTCGCCCTCCCACAGGAGTCCAGCCACCCACAGCGGACGATCATCCGCGAAGGCATGGACGTCGACGCCGATGCCGATAGCGGGACTAGACGACTCCACCGGACGCTCTCCGTCGCACGAGAATGGCCTCGGCCAGCACGAGATCCAGTGGGCGGGTGATCTTGAAGGCTTCCTCGTCGCCAGGGACGGCATGGACGGCGACACCCATTCGCTCGACGAGCCCGGCATCATCGGTGGCATCGGAGACGTCACTGGCAGCGTGAGCCGACTGGAGCACCGAGCGCGCGAACCCCTGCGGTGTCTGCACCGCGTGAAGGCGCGAGCGATCGAGGGTGCGCTCGACCACGCCTTCGGCGTCGACCTCCTTGATGGTGTCGACGACGCCGAGGGTGGGGATGACCGCGTCGTTGCCAGCCCGGACAGCTCCCGCGACACGATCTACCACGTCGGGGGGGACAAGCGGGCGGGCCGCGTCGTGCACCAGGACGACATCGACATCGGGGGGCAGTGCCAGCAACGCGCGGGCAACAGACCCCTGACGGGTTTCGCCACCGGCGACAATGACGATCTCTGCCTCGGTGTCGATGCCGGCGAGGATGCTGCGCGTCTCATCGACTCCGTCTTCGGGCGCGGCAATCACCACGAGGTCGATGGAGCGAGCTGACGCGAGAGCGCGAACGGCATGAACGAGGATCGGCAGGCCGGCCAGGGTGCGCAGCGCCTTGGGAGCACCCGGACCAAGGCGCTCGCCGCGACCCGCCGCAGGAACGATGGCGGCGGTGCGGTGTGGCGGAGTGTCAGGCACGGAACCTCCGAGGAGGGGAGGCGCGAACTAGGAAGCGAGAACCTCGTCGAGGATGGCCTCAGCCTTGTCTTCGTTGGTCTTCTCAGCGAGAGCGAGCTCGCTCACGAGGATCTGGCGGGCCTTGGCGAGCATGCGCTTCTCGCCGGCCGAGAGCCCACGCTCGCGCTCGCGGCGCCAGAGGTCGCGGACGACCTCGGCCACCTTGATCACATCGCCCGAGGCGAGCATTTCGAGGTTGGCCTTGTAGCGGCGAGACCAGTTGGTGGGCTCTTCGGTGTAAGGCTGGCGGAGGACCTCGAAGACCCGATCGAGGCCCTCGGCGTTGACGACATCGCGCACGCCCACGAGGTCGACGTTGTCGGCGGGAACCCGGACGGTCAGGTCACCCTGGGCGACCCGCAGAACGAGGTATTCCTTCTCGGCGCCCTTGATCACGCGGATCTCCACGGCCTCGATGAGGGCGGCCCCGTGATGGGGGTAGACGACGGTATCGCCAACCTTGAACGTCATAGAGAAGGACCCCTTTCCAGGTCCATCAGGATATCACGGGTATCAGGGGCCCCAACCGGGCCGGGGGTGACCAGATACGCTGGCATTGCCTCGCAACACATGCCCGACAACCGCATCGCAGGAGACCGAGTGAACTCGTCCATCGTTCTTCGTCGACTGGCAGTCGCCGCCATCGCCATCGCCGCCGTCCCCGCGCTCGCAGGATGCTGGCAGGGCAAGGGCGCGAGCACCAACATGCAGGCCTCGATGAACTCTGGCAATGGCACTCAGGCCACGGTCGGCGCCATGCGCATCGAGAATGCCACGGTTGTGCGCGGCGACGACGGCACCGCTTCGCTCATCATGTCGGTCTTCAATCAGGGTATGGAGGCCGAAACCCTCACGTCGGTGACCGTCAATGGCATCGCGGCCACGATTGCCCCGACGCCGATCGCTCCGGGCACCTTCGAGGCCTTCGGCTACGGCGTAGAAGGGCAGCCCCCGACCAACGTCGCGCTCGTGACCGGACTCGACGTCGCATCGAGCAGTTATGTGCCGGTCACCCTTGTCTTCCAGACGGCCGGGCAACTCGACATGTCGGTGCTGACCGTGCCGCCCGTCGGCTACTACGAAGGCCTGCTGCCGGTCGCTGCGCCGTAGCTCAGGCTTCGATCTTGTAGCCGAGGCCGCGCACGGTCTGCAAGATGGCCGGCTGCGTCGGATCGGCTTCGATCTTCGCCCGAAGTCTCTTGACGTGGACGTCGAGGGTCTTGGTGTCGCCGACGTAGTCCGAGCCCCAGACGCGGTCGATGAGCTGGCTGCGTGTGAGCACCCGGCCGGCATTGCGCATCAGGATCTCGAGCAGGTCGAACTCCTTAAGGGGCATAGCGACTGTCTCGCCGCGAACGACGACCACGTGGCGGTCCACGTCGACGCGGATCGGGCCGACCTCGATCACGCTGGGCAGGAGATCTTCGGGCTCGCCCTTGCGGCGAAGGACGGCGCGGATGCGGGCGACGAGCTCTCGCGATGAGAACGGCTTCGTGACGTAGTCGTCGGCGCCGAGCTCCAGCCCCACCACCTTGTCGACCTCGCCGTCCTTGGCCGTGACCATGATGATGGGCACCGACGATCGCTGGCGGAGCGTGCGACATACCTCCGTGCCCGGGATGCCCGGCAACATGAGGTCAAGGAGCACCAGGTCGGCGCCGTGTCGGTCGAATTCGGCCAGCGCCTCGGCACCGTCGGTAGCGATGCCCACCTCGTATCCCTCGCGGCGGAGCATGAAGGACAACGCGTCGGAGAACGATTCCTCGTCTTCCACTACGAGCACACGGGTCACGTGACCAACTCTCCTTCGTCTGGCGCGGGTATGGCAACGAGGGGCGCCGCGGCCGCCGCGCGGGGCAGCCGCAGGGTGAAGGTCGAACCCACGCCCACCTCCGACCAGACGCCCACCTCGCCTCCATGGTTTTCGCACACGTGCTTCACGATGGCGAGTCCGAGGCCGGTGCCCCCCGTGATCCGCGAGCGCGCGGGGTCGACCCGGTAGAACCGCTCGAATACCCGGTCAAGATCGTGAGCCGGGATTCCCGCTCCCTGATCCTTGACGTCGATCTCGACGACGTGGTCATCGGCACGGACGGCCACCGCGACGCGCGTCTGCGACTCGGAGTAGGTGACGGCATTGATGAGCAGGTTGCGCAGCGCCATCAGGATCTGCGATCGATCGCCAAGGAGCGCCACCCCCGAGTCACACGACGTGATGACCTCGATGTCCTTGGCACCGGCCGCCGTGCGAACCTCATCGGCCGCCTGGGCGACCAGGAGTTCCACTTCGAATACCTCGGCGTGAGTCAGGGGGTCATCACCCTGGAGCCGGGACAGGTCGATGATGTCGTTGATAAGCGATGACAGGCGTCCGGACTCGGTGAGCATGCGCTCGGCGAACCTTCGGACGGCCTCCTCGTCGTCGGCGGCCGAGAGGATCGCCTCGGCAAGGAGGGCCATCGCACCAACCGGTGTCTTCAGCTCATGGCTGACATTGGCAACGAAGTCGCGGCGCACGGCCGCGACGCGACGCTCGTCGGACAGGTCCTCCACGAGCACGGCGAAGGCGTCGGCGCTCAGCGGCACGACAAGTACTCGCAGATCGAGCATGTCCTTGCCGAGCGGAGGGCGGCGCACACGCACCTGCCGCTCACGTGTGGTCAGTGACCGAATCGTCTCGTCGATGAGTTCGGCGATCTCGGCCACGACGATGACGTCGCGGCGAACGATCCCGAGGGCCTCAGCCCGAGGGGTCGACCTGAGCACGTCGCCCTGGGTGTCGACGACGACCGAGGCCAGCGGCAGGGCGCTGAGGAGCCGCGCGGCCTCCTCGGGCAGAACCGACCGTGACGAGGGCATGCCCTGCACGGCGTTCACCGGGCCGGCTGTCATGGGACGAGGATACGGGCGTAACCCCCGGGGGGCGCGTGTGCGAATCGTGTGGGGCTGGGCGTTCCCCCACTATTCATGACCGGTCTCCCATCGTTAACCCCCCGGTTCCGGTTCGTTCACCTCGCGCGGGGGATGATGTGCACAGGAGGCAGACGTGAGGGAAGCGTTCAACAAGCAGCTCGACGACATCAGCGAGGACCTCGTCCAGCTGACCCGGCGGGTGGGATCAGCCATGAACCGCGCGACCCAGGCCCTCCTCGACGCGGACCTGCGACTTGCCGAAGAAGTCATCGCCGCCGACGCGGGCATCGACGAGATCACCTCGGAGATCGAGGAGAAGTGCTTTGATGCCATTGCCCTGCAGGCACCCGTCGCGTCTGACCTGCGCATCGTCATCGGGGCACTGCGCATCGCGTCTTCACTCGAGCGCATGGGCGACCTCGCGGAGCACGTCGCCAAGCAGGCCCGCATGCGTTATCCCAGCCCATCCATTCCCCAGGAACTCCGCGGCACGTTTGCCGAGATGGGCGGGATCGCCGAGGCGATCGTGTCTCAGACAGGTGCCGTGATCGCAACCAAGGACGTCTCCCTCGCCACCGACATCGCCCGCCACGACGCCGAGATGGACCGGCTCCACCGTGAGCTCTTCCGCATTGTGCTGTCGCCGTCGTGGAAGCACGGCGTCGAGGCGGCGGTCGACGTCACCCTGCTCTCGCGGTTCTACGAGCGCTACGCCGACCATGCCGTCTCGGTGACCCGGCGCGTGGTCACGATCGTCACGGGGGAGCCCTATGCGGGGGTCTCGCTCGAGGCCTAGCGGTCCGTTTTCCCCACGAATGTGCCCCGAAGGCAGGAATACGCCACACTAAGGGGCTGTTTTCCTCGGGGAGGTGAGAGATGGCCCGTCGGCTACGCAGCACGAAGCCCCGCCGCGTCGCGGTGCTGTCGATGCACACCTCCCCCCTCGATCAGCCCGGCACGGGTGATGCGGGTGGCATGAACGTCTATGTCCTCGAGACCGCGCGGCGCATGGCCGCTGCCGGCGTGGAGGTCGAGATCTTCACGCGCGCCGTCTCCTCGGCCCTGCCGCCCACCGTCGAGCTCGAGCCCGGCGTTCGCGTCACCCACCTGCGGGCCGGCCCCTTCGAGGAACTCCGCAAGGACGAGTTGCCCGCCCAGCTGTGCGCACTGACATCAGGCCTCATGCACGTCGAGGCATCGCGGCCAGAGGGGTGGTTCGACGTCATCCACTCGCACTACTGGCTCTCCGGCCAGGTCGGCTGGCTCGCCTCCGAGCGTTGGGATGTCCCACTCGTCCACTCGATGCACACGATGGCGAAGGTGAAGAATCGCGAGCTAGCCACGGGCGATCGCCCGGAGCCGGCCGTTCGCGAGATCGGTGAGCAGCAGGTGGTCGAGCAGGCCACCCGCCTGATCGCCAACACCGGGCAGGAGGCGGCGCAGCTCATCGACCTCTACGGCGCCTCAGCGGGCCGGGTCGACATCGTCCATCCCGGAGTCGACCTCGAGGTCTTCCGCCCCGGCAGCCAGGCACACGCGCGGACCGAACTCGGGCTCGCGCCCGACGCGTTCGTCCTGCTCTTCGTCGGGCGCATCCAGCCGCTCAAGGCCCCTGATGTCCTTCTCCATGCGGCTCACCGAATGCTGCAGCGCGATCCGACCCTGCGGCGTCGCATGGTCGTCGCCGTCTGCGGCGGGCCCTCCGGCAGCGGCCTCGAGCACCCCACGGCTCTCGCCGATCTCGCACGTGACCTCGGCATCGCCGACGTCGTCCGCTTCGAGCCCCCGGGCGACCGCGAGCGGCTGGCCACGTGGTTCCGCGCCGCCGACGCCACAGTGGTGCCGTCCTACTCCGAGTCGTTCGGCCTCGTCGCAGTTGAGTCCCAGGCCTGCGGCACGCCCGTCGTCGCTGCATCGGTCGGAGGCCTGCGCACCGCCGTCGCCGATGGACGCAGCGGCATCCTCGTGGCCGGCCACGACCCGGCAGCGTGGGCGCGTGCGATCACGCGAATGACGACCGACGAGCGCGACCGGCTTGCAGCGGGCTCCCGGGCACACGCCGAGCAGTTCAGCTGGTCCGACACCGCGGCCGGCCTCATCGACTCGTACTCCCAGGCCATCGCCCAGCACGTCCTGCTCCCGGTGGCCGCGAGCGGTCAGTGACTGCGCGGCCCGACGCGGTCTCCGAGCGGATCCGCGCATACCTCGACGACAACGACCTGCCCTACGAGGAGTCGGCTCCCGGCACCTTCGTCGTGACCCTTCCGGGCGAGCACAAGCTGAAGACGACCGTCTCGCTCGTGG
Organism: Actinomycetota bacterium; assembly: GCA_046095085.1. GTDB lineage: Bacteria > Actinomycetota > Actinomycetes > S36-B12 > S36-B12 > Mxb001. Next base: position 6,857 of record JBJTIQ010000027.1, read on the forward strand.
TGGGCGACCAGGCGCTCAGCGTCAATGCCTTCGTCGCGCGCAATCCCGATGAGAATACCGAGGGCGTCTACCGATGGCTTCTCGAGCGCAACCGACGCACCTACGCCGTCGCCTTCTGCATCGACCACCTCGGCGACATCTACCTCAGCGGCCGAATCCCCCTGGGTGCGGTCGACGACGACGAACTCGATCGGCTCCTCGGTGCCGTCATCGAGTACTCCGACGGGTCCTTCAACACGATCCTGGAGCTCGGATTCGCCAGCGCCATCAAGCGCGAGTGGGAATGGCGCACCTCCCGCGGGGAGTCCACCGCCAATCTCGAGGCGTTCCGACACCTCGCCGACCCCGCGTCCTGACCGTTCGGCAGGATGACGCCATGAGCGCGCCCTACACCCTCATCCTTCTCCGCCACGGCGAGAGCGAGTGGAACGCCAAGAACCTCTTCACCGGCTGGGTCGATGTCGGACTGTCGGAGAAAGGCCGCGCGGAGGCGGCGCGCGGAGGCGCGATGCTGCGTGCTTCGGGCCTGCTGCCCGACATCGTGCACACGTCGCTGCTCACCCGGGCCATCACGACCGCCAACATCGCCCTCGGCGAGGCTGATCGAGCGTGGATTCCCGTCGTGCGCAATTGGCGGCTCAACGAGCGGCACTACGGAGACCTGCAGGGAAAGAACAAGAAGGACACCCTCGGGAAATACGGCGAGGAGCAGTTCATGCTGTGGCGACGGTCGTACGACGTGCCGCCGCCCCCCATCGATCCCGACAGCGAGTACGCGCAGACGCACGATGCCCGCTACGCGGCGCTGCCACCCGAGGCCCGCCCGCGCACGGAGTGCCTCAAGGACGTCGTGGCACGCCTGATCCCCTACTGGGAGGACGTCATCGTCGCCGAGGGGTTGCGGCGTGGCCAGACGGTGCTCGTGACCGCCCACGGCAACTCGCTGCGCGCCCTGGTCAAGCACCTCGACGGCATCTCCGATGACGACATCGCGGCACTCAACATCCCCACGGGCATCCCGCTCGTCTACCGGCTCGACTCGGACCTGCGGCCGACCGTGCGCGGCGGCGAATACCTCGATCCCACGGCGGCAGCCGAGGCCGCGGCGGCCGTGGCCAACCAGGGCCGCTAGCCGTGACCACCCACCGACTCGACCTCGAGGACCCCACCCTCCGGGAGTGGACCGCGACGGTCGTCGCCGTCGACCCGGAGTCCGGGATTGTCCTGGACCGCTCGGCGTTCTACCCGGGCGGCGGTGGCCAGCCTCCCGACGAGGGAACCCTCCTGTGGGGCGGCGTCCAGACGCACATCGTCGGCGCCCGCTGCGCCGATGACGTGTGGCTGATTCCCGCGGAGGGCGATCCGCTGCCGGCCGTCGGCACCCAGGTGCAGGGCGCCATCGCCGATCAACGACGTACGCACCTGATGCGCACGCACTCCGGCCTCCACGTGCTGTCCGGTGTCGTCTTCCGAGACTTCGGCGCCCTCGTCACCGGATCCAACATGGAGCCGCTCGAGGGACGCCTGGACTTCAACCTCGACGGAATCCCCGAGGGCTTCAAGGAGGCCATCGAATCGGCAATCAACGCCGAGGTGGAGGCCGATCGCGCCATCCGCGCGTACTCCCTGCCGCGCGACGAGGCGTTCGCAATCCCGGATGTCATCCGCACCGCCACCAACCTCCTCCCTCCGGAAATCGAGATCGTGCGCATCGTCGACATCGATGGGCTCGACGTCCAGGCCGATGGCGGCACGCACGTCGCATCGACCCGACAGGTCGGACGCATGCGCGTCGTCAAGGTGGAGACCAAGGGCAAGGGCTTCCGGCGCATCCGCGTCGCACTCGAGGACTGACGACGTGCCCGACGATCGGATCCTCGTGCGCGTCGACGCCGATGGCCTGCCGCTGCGGGCCCGCGCACTGCTCGACTCGGGCATCCCCCGGCCGGCCAACTCGCGCTTCCTCGTGCGCCGCACCTACATCAGTTGGGCACCCGCGGCATGGCTCGTCTTCCTCCTCGTGATCGGGATCTCAAGCCTGCGGGCGACCATCGCCGCGGGGCTCAATCCGTCCGCCGGGGCCGAACGCATCATCTACGGCGTGATGGCGGCGATTTGCCTGTTCTTCGCCGTCTTCGCCGCGGGCAAACTGATCGTCGGCCTCACTGAGCGGCGCGATGTCAAGCGCGGCGACTACCGTCTCGGCCTGCATCTCCTCGGTCTCGACGGCCTGCTCATCGCCGGACGCGACCTGCACACCTGGGTGCCGCGCGGCATGCTCCCTGAGCCTGTCAAGGTCACCAAAGGCTCGGGGGAGAGCGCGTATGTGACCTACATCTACGCGCTCGCAGACGCCGAAGGACGCGCTGATCGCCTCGAGTGCAGCGCCTTGGAAAACCAGGCCCTGTGGATGTGGCAGGAGCATGGCCACATGCCCGAGGGCGGCGGCTGGAAGTGAACTAACTCGTGATCTCGCGGATGCGCACGCGCACGTCGAACAGGTAGATCAGCGACGCCACCAGTCCCGCGATGCCGATGATCCCCAGCGTGAGGCCCGGGATCAGGCCGGTCAGCAGCGCGACACCGGTGAGGATGAGCCACAGGATCTTGGAGACGCGGCCGACGGCGGGGAAGGCGGCAGCGGGGGCTCGGACGCAGTCGACGAAGGCCCAGATCTTCACGATCCCGAACAGGACCCACAGGACGAGCACGACGAGGCTCTGGGTGAGGTCGAACACCTCTCAAACCTACGCGCCCCGCCTGCATTTCGCAGACGGGGCGCGCGGTGTCGATCTCGCGGGGTCGAACTAGATGCCGACGGCCTCGCGCACGAGCACGACGGTGCGGGCGGCGCCGCTGGCCACGGTGCTGGTGGCCTTGCGAGCCTCGGCGGCGAACTCAGTCGCCTGGGTGCGGGCGTCGGTGGCGAACTCGCGCACCTGCAGGCGCGCATCGGTGGCGAGCTTGGTCACGTGATGACGAGCATCGTGAGCCAGGCCGGTCACCTGACCGCGGGTCTCGCCCGCGAATTCGGTCACCTGGGTCCATGCCTTGGCGGCGTTCTGCGGCGCGGAGACGACGGCCTCCTGCACGTTTTCGATGGCGTCGACGGCCTTGGGGGGCAGCGGCACCTCGCGCAGCGACACCTCGGGCAGGGTGATCGAAGTGAAGGGCAGCGTGCGCTTCACGGCAGCGTCGGCCGTCGAGGTGGCCGGCGTCGCGGGGCTGGTGGCGTCCTCGGGCGTGGGGACGTTGGTGGGCGTGGTCATGCCGTTTCCTTTCGTGGTGACCGAGGGGTCTCCTCGGCTGATTCGGGGGCGGAGATGCGGTTTTCGGCCTGGAAGGCGCGATAGTTCTCCAGCAGGGTGCGGCGCTGCGCCTCGGTGAGGCTCGGCTCCTGAGAAATGGCGGTCGCCAGATCGCGACCCTCGTCGCCGGCCTGCGGTTCGCTGAGGATGCCGGCCTGCACGTAGAGGGTCTCGGCGGAGATCCGCAGCGCTCCGGCGAGCCGGGAGAGGATCTCGGCGGACGGGCGACGAAGCCCGCGCTCGACCTGGCTGAGGTAGGGGTTGGAGACCCCCGCTGCCGCGGCCAACTGGCGCACGGACATCTGCGCCTGGTCGCGCTGCTCGCGGATATAGGACCCGAGCCCGCTGACGTCGATGCGTGCCATGCCTCCAGGGTGCCCCCAAGTGCTTGCAATTGCAAGCGGAACGCTAGCGGGAGCAAGCGTGAGGTCGGTCACCCCCGGTCACCCCGGGTCGGTCACCCCAGGGCGGCCACGAGGAGACCGCCCGTGAGGAGCAGGCACAGGGCGAGGCCGGCCACGGGGACGACCCGGGCCCCCTGGCGCCACGAGGCCAGGTGGGCCACGGAGTAGTAGAGGAAGACCGTTGCGGCCGACAGGCCCAGGGCGAACCCGATCCCCCCGACGGCCACGACGAGGGCGGCGAGCACGGCGGCGGCGATCTCGGCCCGGTACGGCGTGCGGGTGCGCGCGGCCACCGCCGACAGCGGCCGAGGCGCATCACCGCGGTCGGCCATCGCGAAGAGCGTGCGTCCGACGCCAGCGAGCAGCGAGACGAGCACGGCCCCCGCGGCCACGACCGCACCGATGCGCACGACGACGATCAGCCACTCCCCTGCTGCTGCCTGTGCGATGTCGGTGAGCGGTGCTGCGCTCAGCGCGACGCCACTCAGCACCGCCGCTACGACCATCGCCGCGACCACGACGTACACGACGAACACGATGGCGAAACTGGCCACGACCGCGCGCGGGATCGTGCGGGCGGGATCTCGCACCTCTTCGCCCAGCACCGTGATGCGCGCGTATCCGGCGAACGCGACGAACAGCAGGCCGCTGGCAGCCAGCAGGTCGAGACCGCTCGGTGTTGCTGCCGTCGACGACGGGAGCGCACTGTCCGTCGACCACCAGGCGATGGCCAGCGTGGCGAGCACCAATAGGACGATCGCGACGAGGACGGCGCTCACGCGGACCGAGCGCACGATGCCGCGCAGGTCCAGGGCCAGTGCCACGGCCACGGCGGCCAGGCCCACGAGGCGCTCGTAGCCGGGCCAGGCGTAGGCGCCGATCGTCAGCGCGGCAGCGCCAGCAGAGGCGGACTTGCCGACAACGAAGGCGTATCCCGCGATGAGGCCGGCCGGGCGCCCGACGAATGCGCGTCCATAGGCATAGGCGCCGCCCGACTCCGGCAGCAAGCGCGCCAGCCGCACGGTCGACACGGCGTTGAGGATCGCGACGGCACCCGCGATGAGAAGTCCAACGAGGATCCAGGGGCCGGCCAGTGCGTAGGCCGGAGTCCACACCGCGAAGACACCGGTGCCGAGCATCGCACCCAGGCCGACGACGGTGGCCGCGCGTACGCCGATGGCGCGGTGCAATCGACTCGGCGGCGAGGTCATGTCAGGCGACCGGGCCGGATCTCGCCGACGACGGCACCGCCGCCCATCAGCGGAGCGTGTGCCTGCTCCTGGATCGTGGCGTTGTCGATGCCGAGGGCCTGCAGGATCCCCGCCATCGCCACCGGCCGGGCGCGGTTGGCCCCGTCGTCGATCTTGAACGCGATGCCGCGACCGTCGGGCAGCCCGGCGACGTAGACCGCCTCCGCACCCTCCTTCACCATCAGCCCGGGCAGCGAGCGGGCCAGCGCGGTCGCGTCGCGCGCGGTGCCGGCGACCCACTCGGGGTGCGCTCGCATGGCATCGGCGACGCGACGCGGCGGCGTGCCCGGATCGGCCCCGACGCACGCCGAGCCGACGTTCGCGAGGCCGCGCAGCGTCAATCCATAGAGAGGCGCACCGCACCCGTCGATCGCAGTCGCCCAGCTCACCTCACCGGCAAGGAGTTCGAGTTCGTCGCGGCACGCTCGCTGGAGCGGGTGGTCCGGCGCCAGGTAGTCATCGATGGACCAGCCGTTGGTCACGCACGTGAGCAGCATCGCGGCGTGTTTGCCCGAGCAATTCATCAGGATCGGCAGTGGCACGCCACCGCGTGCCAGGAGATCGGCGCGCACGTTGTCATCGAGCGGAAAGTCGGCAGGATTGCGCAGTGCGGTGTCGTCGAGGCCGCCGCGCGCCAGGATGCGTCGAGCCCCATCGGCATGGAAGGCCTCGCCGCTGTGCGATGCCGCCGCGAGCGCCAGGAGCTCCCCCTCCAGCGGAAGCCCCGCGCGCACCATGGCCGATGCCTGCGCGGGCTTGTTGGCCGATCGCGGCAGGATCCGCGCGTCGGGATCGCCCCATGCGCGCTCCACCCACCCGTCGGGGGCGACCACCACGGCATGGCCGCGGTGCACCCCCTCGAGCACGCCCGACCGCCACACCTCGGCGAGGACCACGGCTTCGGCCACGGGCACATCCTGGCAGGCGCGCCAACGCTAGCGTGTGCGGCGTGAGAGCGGTGATCCAGCGCGTGGACGGTGCCCGAGTCGATGTCGACGACGACGAGGTGGGCGTCATCGACGGACCCGGCCTGCTGCTGCTCGTGGGCGTCACCCACACCGACGGAGAATCGCAGGCCCGCCGTCTGGCCAACAAGGCCTTCGACATGCGCCTGTTCGACGGCGACTCCGGGGAGGCGTCGGCCAGTGACCTCGGGCTGCCCGTGCTCGTGGTGTCGCAGTTCACCCTCTACGCCGATACGCGCAAGGGCCGCCGACCGACATGGGACGCAGCCGCGCAAGGACCGGTGGCCGAGCCGCTTGTCGCGGTGGTCGCCGACGAACTCCGCGCGCGCGGAGCCCACGTCGCCACCGGTCGCTTCGGCGCCCACATGCGCGTGAGCCTGGTTAACGACGGCCCGGTGACGATCGTCCTCGACGTCGACTGACCCCTAGCGCCGTCAGGGCACCAGTTCGCGCTCGGGCAGCGCCGCGCGACGACGCGCCTCATTGAGACCCAGCGGTGGGAGGCCTTCGACGACGCGGCGGGGAGTTATCTGTCGAACATCATCGTGACGGCGTACCCGGAGTGATGACGACCTCCTGGGTCGCGGCGATGTCGACATCGGATCGCACGATCAGGGGCGCATCAGGGGCGACGGTGCGCTTGAGCACGGCCGTCGCGATCGGGCCGAGTTCGTAGTGGCGTGCCGCCGAGCCGACCCAGCCGACCTCGCGTTCGCCGGCCACCACCGGATCGCCGTGACGCGGTAGCGTCTCCGCGCCGCCATCGAGGTGCAGCAGGGCCAGGCGCCTGGGCGGCGATCCCATGTTGTGCACGCGCGCCACCGCTTCCTGCCCGCGGTAGCAGCCCTTGGACAGGTGCACGGCGGGTCCCACCCAGCCGACCTCGTGCGGGAGAGTGCGATGGTCGGTCTCGGCACCGACCCGCGGCACGGCCGCGGCGATGCGGAGGGCCTCGAGTGCCCAGGTGCCGCTACGGACGTCGCCGAGCGCACCGATGAGCTGCGCGCGCGGCACCAGGACCTCGCGCCCGACCAGCACCTCGGGCCGATGGTCGACGTACTTGCTCGCATCTCCCCCGCGATCCGATCCCGCGTCGGTGAATCCCAGACCGGCCATGTCGGGTGGCACCAGCCAGGTGACGTGCGCATCGTCGATCGAACGCACGGGCTGCCACACGACGGCCCAGTCGTCGGTTCCATCGGCGACCTCGACACGCAGCATGAAGCGCATGGAGTCCAGGTAGGCGACGAGTGCGGGTGCCGTGCCGGGTTCGACCGTCAGCCATGTGGTCGTGCCGTCATCCACCACGTGCATCTCGTGCTCCACATGGCCGTGCGGGTCGAGGATGAGCGCCGTCGTGGATTCGCCGGGGGCAAGAGTGTCGAGGCGCTGGGTGGTGAGGCTGTGCAGCCAGGTGAGCCGATCCGGTCCGGTGACCGTGACCACGCCGCGGTGCGACAGATCGACGGCCCCGCGCCCGTCGATGAGCGCGCGCTGCTCGGCATGGGGATCGCCGTAATGCCACGGCACGCCCGGATCGATCGAGTCATCCGGCGGCGGGACCGCGCCGGTCAGGTCGAGGGCGGGGCTGCGATAAGCGGTCACGACGGGGTCAACGCTTCGATCCGCGCGAGGCTTCCCGGCACGACGCGCAGACGCCCTGGATGGACATGTGACTGACATCGGTCGAGAAGCCGCGGGTCGCGTCGAGCGCCGCGATCAGGGGCGCCGCGAGTCCGGCATCCACGCTGTCGACCCCATCGCATCGGCGGCAGACCAGGTGGATGTGCACCTCATCGTCGACCGAGTGAAATGTCGGAGCGCCGTGCCCGATGTGCGCGTGGGTGACGAGGCCGACCTCTTCGAGCACGTCGAGAGTGCGGTAGACGGTCGAGAGGTTGACCCCGGTGGCCTGGCGCTGCACCTCGGCGAGGATCTCTTCCGGGGTGCCGTGGCCGAGTCGTGTGACGGCTTCGAGGACGAGTTGGCGCTGCGGGGTGATGCGGTAGCCCTGCGCGCGCAGGCGCTCGTCCCAGGCCGCGGTGGTCATGTCAGTCCGCGGGCTTCAGCCGCGCCGAGAGGTGGTTGGTCATCCCCTCGCCCATCGCGGCCATGTCGAACGTCCACATGAGCTCGCCATTGACGAGGCCGTAGAGGCGCTCGCCGGCCGTGTAGGACTTGGCGCTGGGAGCCGCGGTGACGACGTCGGTGCGCAGGGTGGCGCGGGCGCCGGTGATCTGCGCATTGTCGATGGCGAGCACCTCGACGGTGCCGAGCCAGAGTTCGGCGTAGCCGGACGCGTGCGCCAGGGTCATCTCGATCTCATCTCCCGGTCGTGCGCGCCAGAAGCCGGACTCCATGGCGAGCGGGCGCACCTTCTCGCCGTCGTCATCGAGCAGCCACGAGCGCGAGACGTAGGCGAGGAACGGGCGGCCGTCGTTGGTGAAGGAGACTTCCTGGCCGAAGCGGAAGTCCTCGATCGTGGGGTACTGGCCGAGGCCCACGCCCGCCCAGCGGCCGATCAGCCACGACAGGGGGACGAGATCCTCGGGCAGGTCGGAGACCGCCACTTAGCCCTGGCCCTTGAACAGCCTGTAGACGACGTAGCCGGCCATCCACGTGATGAAGAGAATGGCGAGGACGAGCAGGCCGGTGTAGACCATCTCGAGCACGTCGTCACCCTACCGCCCGCTTCGCTCACTCCCTCGCGTCGCGACTGTGGACAACGCCAGCGCGGATTCCCGCGAACGCGGCACGATGCCCGCGGCAAGGGAGTGAGTAGCACAAGTGCTACCTTGAGTCCGTGACGACGATTGGACTGCGGGAATTGCGCCAGAAGGCCAGCGAGATCCTCCGGGGCGTCGAGGCGGGGCAGACCGCGACCGTGACGGTCTCGGGGCGTCCGGTGGCTCAGATCGTTCCGATCCGCGCTCCGCGTTGGGTGCCGTGGGAGCGCATCGACGCGATCTACGACAGCCCCACCGACGCCGCGTGGGATACAGAGCGGCGCGACTTCGAAGCGCCCGGACTCCGCGATCCGTGGGACCGCTAGTGCTGTCAGTCCTCGACACCAGCATCCTCATCGCGGACAGGCCAGCACCCATCGACGGTGATCTCGGCGTGAGCGTCGTATCGATCGCCGAATTGCAGTTCGGGGTGCTTGTCGCCTCCGATGACGATCAACGCGCGCGCCGACTGGCGCGCCTCAGCGCCATCCTGGGCACCTTCGATCCGCTGCCGGTGGACTCAGCGGTGGCCTCCAGTTACGGGCAGTTGGCAGCAGCGACACTGCGTGCGGGACGTAAGGCAAGCGCGCGCAGCCTGGATCTCATGATCGCCGCAACCGCGCACGCCCATGGCGCTCGGCTCGTCACGGCCAACCCGGACGACGTGCGTCACCTGGGCGATCTAGTGGAGATCGTGCAGGGCTGAGGGGACAGACCCGGCGCCTATTCCTGCGCGGCACTGAGGGCCCAGCGGGCGATGCGGTCGGTCAGGTGGGCGTCGATGGCGCCCTCCGCGTGGCCGAATCCCGGCTCGATCCACAGGTCCGACCCAGGGGCGGCCTCATGCAGGGCCCGCGGGTGATCGAGCGGGAAGAACGCGTCGGCGTCGCCGTGGACGACCAGGAGCGGAGCCCCAGTGCGGCAATACGCGAGGCCGCCTGCGTGGGCGGCATCGGCGGCGGCAACGGCCACGGCCGCGGATCGACGCGCGTGCCCATGACCGTGCGGATGTACGCGCGACCCGCGGCCGAGCCGACCGCTCGGTGCAGCCAGCGCATGGGCGGCGTGCCCCGGTAGTACCAGTACGCCGGACCACTCACGGCCACCACGGCGTCGGCTCCCGCGTTGCCCTCACTGCGCGGTCGCAGTGCCGCGTGACGCAGCACGACCGCCGCACCCATGGAGAAGCCGATCGTCACGACCCGCGCGTACCCGCGCTCGCGCGCCCAGGCAGCCGCCGCTTCGACGTCGAGCGGCTCGCGATGGCCGATGGTCGTCAGGCCCTCGGATCGACCGTGGCCGCGCTGATCGATGCCGATGACCGGCGCCTGCAGCGACAGCCGTCGTATCACGGCATCGACGCGTTCCTGCGACCATGAGCCCGAAAATCCATGCACCACGATGAGCGCCGTTTCACCGGGGCCGGGCACGTGCAGCGCCGAGAGTCGCACGCCGTCGTCGGTGACCAGGTCGATCCGCTCGCCTCCAGGCGGCATAGGCACGGATCGGCGAGTGGTCACGGGCCGGTATCCTCGCGTAGTGCGCCTGCTGCTGCTCACCCAGGCGGTGGAACCCTCGGCCGAGGTCCTGCCGGCGCTCAGCCTGCTCTCGCATAGCGTGCGCATCCTGCCTGCGCAGGCCACCGCCCTGCTCGATGCCCCGCCCGCCGATGTCGTCCTGATCGATGGCCGACGCGATCTCCCGCAGGTGCGCAGCCTGACTCGACTTATTCGGCAGACCGGTGTGGAGATCCCGGTCATCCTCATCGTGACCGAGGGAGGCCTCACGGCCCTGCAGACCGACTGGGGCGTCGATGAGTTCGTGCTGCACACGTGCGGTCCCGCTGAGGTCGAGGCGCGACTGCGCCTGGCGGTCGCGCGACTGGGCAGTGCCGCCGACGCCGGTGCGTCTGCCGAGATCCGCAGCGGCGATCTTTCCATCGACGAGGCCGGCTACGCCGCGCGCATTCGCTCACGCGTGCTCGATCTAACCTTCAAGGAGTTCGAGCTCCTGCGCTACCTCGCCCAGCACCCGGGCCGCGTGTTTACGCGCGCGCAACTTCTGCAGGAGGTGTGGGGCTACGACTACTTCGGCGGCACGCGCACCGTCGACGTGCACGTACGCCGACTCCGGGCGAAGCTCGGCGCCGAGCACGAGTCGCTCATCGGCACAGTGCGCAATGTCGGCTACCGCTTCGTCCCGGCCCGTCCCGACGACGCGACGGTGGCGACCCTGACCGACGACGCGGTGTCGGACTCCACGCTGATGGCCTGACGTGGCCCTCGCTATGGAGGTCTCTCGGAGGCTGGAGCCCGGGCAGGTGCGCGAGGTACTCGATCTCGTCGATGCCGTCGCCGCCAGTGACGGTGTCATTCCCCTCTCCGAGCACGTGATACTCCACCTGCGTCACGGCGGCGACGAGGAAGTCCGGCATGTGCTGGCCCGATCCGGCGACCACCGGCTCGTGGGCTACGCCCACCTAGACGTCAC
>JBJTIQ010000028.1:0-3755 GCA_046095085.1 Actinomycetota bacterium
TTGATCTCAGCGAGCGCCTGCTCCCAGCTCTCCTTGAAGCCGATGCCGAACTCGGCCTTCACCAGGCGCACGTCGGCGCCGGCCAGGCGGCTGATGAGGATGTTGCCGACCTTGTCGTAGACGGAGTCGGGCCAGTCGACCCAGCTCTCCTGGATGAGCACGCACTTCATGCCGACGTGCGCGGCGACCGCCGCCACCTGGCGCGTGTGATTGGACTGCACGCCGCCGATCGACACGAGGGTGTCGCAACCCTGCGCGAGTGCATCGGCGACCAGGTATTCCAGCTTGCGCGTCTTGTTGCCGCCGAAGGCGATGCCGCTATTGCAGTCGTCGCGCTTGGCCCACACGGTCGCGCCCCCGAGGTCGGCCGTGAGCCGATTGAGGCGCTGGATCGGCGACGGGCCAAACAGCAGCGGGTAGCGCGGGTAGTCGGCCAGGCTGGGCACGTGAACCTCCGGGGTATCAGTCGCGAGCGACCCTACCTTTCGGCCCGACCGCGTAGATTCGCCGTATGTCACTGACGCTCAGCGGCGCCCAGCTGCTCGACGACGAGGGCGACCTCCGCCGCGGCTGGGTCAGCGTCGATGGCGAACTCATCACGGGAGTCGGATTCGACGACTCGGTGGTCGGCGATGTCAGGCTCGAGGGCCGCACGATCCTGCCGGGCTTCGTCGACATGCACTGCCACGGTGGCGGAGGAGCGTCGTACGTCTCCGGCGATGCGGAGCAGATCGCGCGAGCCGCGCTCACCCACCGTGCGCACGGCACCACAACGACCAACGCCAGCCTCGTGTCGGCCACCTACGACGACCTCGCACGGCAGATCCGCGCGCTCATCCCCTTCGTCGACGACGGCACGCTCAACGGCATCCACCTCGAGGGGCCCTGGATTTCGGCCGACTACTGCGGGGCGCACGATCCGGCGACGCTGCGCGACCCCGATCCCGACGACGTATCGCGCATACTGGAGATCGGCGAGGGCCGCATCGCGATGGTCACCCTCGCGCCCGAGCTGCCCGGTGCCGTTGCGTCGATCGAGCGCATTGTCGCGGCGGGCGCGGTCGCCGCTATCGGCCACACGGGGGCCGATGCCGATCACGCGCGCGCGGCGCTGGATGCCGGTGCCACCGTCGCCACTCACCTCTTCAACGCCATGCCGCCCCTGCTGCACCGCGCGGCCGGCCCGGTGGGCGTGCTCCTGAGCGATACCCGCGTCGCGGTCGAGCTCATCGCCGACGGCCATCACCTCGGCCCGGAGGTCGTGTCTCTGACGATGATGACCGCGCGCGAACGATCGGCGCTGATCACCGACGCGATGGCCGCCGCGGGTGCGGGAGACGGCACCTATGTGCTCGGTGACCTGCGCGTGCAGGTCACCGACGGTGTCGCGCGCCTGGCCTCCAACGGCAGTCTCGCCGGCAGCACGCTCTTCATGGACTCCGCGCTGCGCCGCGCCGTGCGTATCGCGGGTGTGCCGCTCGCGGACGCGTCGTACGCCGCATCGGCAGTGCCTGCTCGCGCGCTCGGCTTGGCGGACCGCGGCAGCATCGCCGTTGGCCAGCGGGCCGATCTCGTGGTCCTCGACGACGAGTGGGCCGTTGAGCGCGTTTTGCGCGCCGGCACCTTCGTCGCCGCCTGACCCCACCACTTCGCCCCCGGCCCAGCACCACTTCGCTGCCGCCCCAGCACCACTTCGCTGCCGGCCCAGCACCACTTCGCCCCCGCCCCGGCACCACTTCGCCCCCGCCCCGGCACGTCGACTGTGCGGTAACGCGCAGCCTTTTGGGTGTTTGGCGTTACGTAAGCGCACACTCGGCGCGAGCAACCTCCTATCCACGGGCGGCGACGGGCCTCGGCCATCCACCGACCGACAGCCATCTCGGCCGCGCATGTCCTCGTCAGGTCAGGCTCATGCGATGTCCCACGAGGCGGTCATCGTCGATGACCGATCCCGGCACGCCTACCGCTCGGGCTTTTGGACGCCGACCAAGGGAGTGCGCTTGCCTGCGGAGCACGGTGACCTGACGGCTCGCTGCTCCGCAGTACGACTCATCGGGCCACCGGGCTTGACCTTCTCCGGCGAGACCGCGGTGCTCCTGTGGGACGGAGTCGAGGCTTGCGACGACTGCATCGAGTTCACGATCCCCGGGACCGCTCACCCCAAGCGCCGATCAGGCATCCGAGCTCGCCGAAGAGATCTCATGATCACGGACGTGACTGAGGTGAAGGGGTTTCCTGTGACCACGCCGGCCCGCACTTTCGCCGACGTCGCGGATCGGCTCGCCCTGCCGAGTCTCGTGGCGGTGGGCGACGATTTCCTACGCCGCGGCCTCTGCGCTCGCCCCGAGTTGGCCGCGGCGCTGACCAGAGGCGAGGGTCAACGCGGCATCCGAAAGGCACGCAGGGCCCTCGACCTCCTTGACCCGACGTCCGAGTCGCCGCGAGAGTCGATCACGAGGGCCATCATCATCGAGGCCGGTCTTCCCGCTCCCACGCCGCAGGTCAACATCTACGACCGATTCGGCCGGTTCATTGCTCGAGGTGATCTGGTCTACGAGGAGGCGCGCGTGGTCATCGAGTACGACGGCTTCCACCACCTCACCCTTGAGGGTCAGCGCAAGGATGCGCGGCGGCGCGGTGAACTCGGCATCGAAGGGTGGCTGATCGTGACGATCGTCCCGGCCGACGTACATCGACCGCGCGACCTCGTGGCCAAGGTCTCGCGGGCGTTGGCGAGCAGAGATGGGCTGTAGTCGCCGACCACCGACGCGAGTGTGCGCTACCGCGCACGAAATCAGCGTCTTTCCTGCGCGTGACCGCACACTCGCGGATGGATGGGGGTGGGTGGCCAGCAGAGGCGGGAGCGGACGGGTGCGCTGGGTCAGAGGGTTTCGGTGACCTTGCGCAGGCCGCGCGGGGCGTCGGGGTCGTAGCCGCGCGCGATCGCCATCGCATAGGCGAGTTGCTGCAGCGGGATGATCTGCAGGATCGGCGCCAGATCCTCGGGCACGTCGTCTGGCAGCCAGATGCTTGCCGCTGCCCCGGGAGCCCGCGACACATCGCCTTCGACGAGTACGTCGGCACCGCGCTCGGCCAGCCGATCGAGCACCGGCTGCATAGCCGCACCACCATCACCGAACGGCACGATCGCGATCACCGGACGGTCCTCGTCGATCATCGCCAGCGGGCCGTGCATGAGATCAGCGCTGGAGAACGCGTGCGCGGCGAGATAGGACGTCTCCATGAGCTTCAGTGCCGCCTCGCGCGCGGTGGGATAGGCGAAGCCGCGGCCGGTGGTCACCAGTCGATCGACGAAGCGATAGCGCGGCGCGACGGCCACCCCCTCACGCAACTCCACCACCGCCTGCGCGCGATCGGGAATGGGGTGTGCCGCCGCCGCGTCGCCACCCACCCAGGCATCGATGAGCAGCCACAGCGCCATCAGCTCGCTCGTGTAGCTCTTGGTCGCCGCAACGGCGCGCTCCAGCCCCGCGAGCACGTCGACGTGCAGGTCGGCGACCGAGGCCAGGGGCGATCCCTCCGCATTGGTGACGGCGACCGTCAGCGCTCCTGCCGCACGTGCCCGCTGGGTCGACTCGACGAGATCGGGCGAGCCACCCGACTGACTGACGGCGATCCACAGCACATCGGCGTACGACGGGCTGCTGTCGTAGACCGTCAGCGTCGACGGCGAGACCAGGCCGGCGGGCAGGCCGAGCCGGGTCTCGATGAGGTATTTGGCGTAGAGGGCCGCG
>JBJTIQ010000029.1:0-4212 GCA_046095085.1 Actinomycetota bacterium
GAGCATGAAGGGGTAGTTGGCCTGCGGGGCCCATCCGGTCATATACATGTGGTGCGCCCAGACGAGACCACTGAGACCCACCACACCGACGATGCCGGCGATCGCCATGTAGTAACTGAAGAGTGGCTTGCGCATGAAGACGGGGATCAGCTCCATCATCACGGCCATGCTCGGGATGAGGATGACGTAGACCTCGGGGTGGCCCAGCAGCCAGAAGAGGTTTTCGTAGAGCCAGACGCTGCCGCCCTCAATGGGATCGAAGAACGACGTGTCGATGAGGCGATCGGTCATCGAGAGGATCTGCGAGTACATGTAGAAGGGGAAGGCATAGAGGCCCATCGCGGCGGCCGCGAAGGAGCCGTAGATGAGGATCGGAGTACGCGACCAGGTCATGCCCTTGGCGCGCATCGTCAGGATGGTCGTCATGATATTGACGCTCGCGAGCGCGGTGGACACCGCGAAGACGATGATGGTCGTCTGGTAGCCGATCATTCCCGGGCCCGCCTGGGCGTTGAGCGGCTGGTAGACGCTCCAGCCATCGCGGATGCCGCCGACCAGCAGCGACAGGATGAGGGGCGGAACGGCGCACACGAGGAGCCAGATGCTCAGCGCGTTGAGTCGCGGGAAGGCCATGTCGCGAGCACCGCACATGAGCGGGACGATGAAGTTGCCCACCGGACCCGAGACGATGACGATCATCGCGATCACCATCGCGATGCCATGGGTGCCGACCAGCGAGTTGTAGAAGTCGGGATTGAAGACTTCCATCCACGTCGCGCCGAGCTCGGTGCGAATGAGCATGGCGAGCAGGCCGCCGAAGCCGAGGATGATCATCGCGACGATGAGGTATTGGATGCCGACGACCTTGTGGTCGGTCGTGAAGCGCCAGTAGCGGAACTTGCCCTGGTCCTTGCCGGCCATGAACTCGGCGTCGTCGTGCGTGAGGTCGCGGCCGAAGAGCCAGCGGATCGGGCCGGTGAAGGCCCCCATGCCGCCCATGAAGCCGATGACCCAGCCGACCATCATCGCCCAGAACGTCGGGCCCGCTGCCGCGTTGGCGAAGTTGGCAGTCTGCGCACCCGCCGGGAACTGGATGTTCATGAGGAAGCCGAACACCGCGGCGAGAACGACGCCACCGATGAGACCGGTGAAGAAGTTGAGATGCCTCATGATGCCGCCCGGCTTGCCGTGCTGTTTGGGCTGCGGCACCTCTACCTGATGGATCGTTGCGGTGCTCATGACGTCGACCCTCCGCCACTCTCGCGCATGAAGGCGTCGAACTCCTCGGGGGTGAGCACCCGGATCTGCGTCTCCATGTAGGCGTGGTGAAGGCCGCAGAGCTCGGCACAGCGCACGTTGAAGATGCCCAGCTTGTTGGGCGTCACGCCGGTCTGGGTGATCGCCCCCGGATTGGCGTCGACCTTCACGCCGAGCTCGACCGCCCAGAAGTTATGGAGCACGTCGACAGAGGTGACGTTGAAGAGCACGGGACGATCCTTGGGCAGATAGAGCACGTCGGTGGTGACCTTGTCGTACTGCGGATACTCGAAGGTCCAGACCCACTGCTGCCCGGTGACGTTGACGATCACCTCGTCGGCGGCGCGGAGCTGACCGGTGGTCGGCTGCGTGCCGTAGGAATCCGCGGTGATGTTGGCGAGTTCGATCAACCCCCACGCGACCAGGAAAGCGGCCAGCAGGCTCGATGACAGGGTCCAGGTGATGACGGCCACGACGTTGTTGCGAATGGCCGGGTTGTCGTTGTTGGGCGGCGTCTCGCCGGTCTTGCCCTTCCAGCCGAAGAGGCTGTAGACGAGCACAGCGAAGACGAATGCCGTGATGGGGATCGAGACCAGCGTGAAGACGAAGATCGTCTGCTGGATGTCCTCCATGACAGTCGATGCCGGACCGCCCGACTGGTTCATCGCGGCCAGCAGCAGCCAGCACAGCGGCAGCAGCCCGAAGCCGATGACCACCGTGATGATGAGGATGTGGCGGACGTAGCGCCGCTGGAGCCACTCGCGCAGGCGATGCATCGCCGGAGGCCGGTTGGTCGGTGCCTCTGGCTCGTCGGTCGGGGGCGTCAGGGTGTCAGCCATCAGACCACCTGCACAGTGCCGGACATCCACCCGCGCTGCTGCATCGGGCCGCCGAACTCCTGGTATAGGTCACCGCACGGGAACTCGCAGTTCCAGACGTAGGTGCCGGGGGCACCGGTCTTGAACGTGAAGGTGACGACCTTGGGGTTGTCAACATAGGGGTTGGCGTTGCCCACCTCATTGGCGCCGAGGTCGGGAAGAGGCACGGAGAGGAAGAAGTAGGGCTGCCCGGCGTCGGGGTACTGGTGGATCGTGAACGTGTGGGCGATCTTGGTGGGATCCCACTCGCTCACGGTCTTGCCGTTGACCGTCATGGAGCCGTCGACCGTGCCGTGCACCTTCGCCCAGTAGGGATTGAAGACCTTGCCGCCGCTGTCGTACTGATAGATGGTCATCGTGATCAGCGAGTTGGCCGGCAGCTGCAGCGTCGTCGACGGCCAGTAGAACGGCCATCCCTGGCTGGCATAGAGGGCGTTGACACCCTCCATCGGGCCGGGGACCGCATCGGAGTTGTTGGGGTAGACGTAAAGCTCCATCGACGCGGAGTTCATCGGGCCCTCGGGGGTGTCGACCGTGCCGCCCGGCTCGGCGACCAGCAGGGGTGGCTCGCCGCTCGTGGCACTGGCGAAGACGGCAACGCCCGCCACGACACCGGCCCCAATGAGGACGGAGACCAGGGCGACCAAGAACCTCTTCACGAGCCCCCACATCTCCCGAGTGGCCCCACGGTAGGGGTTATCGACGGGTTCGGCGGGTATTTGGCGCGATCGGATTGCTTATCGTGGGGGCATGCGGCCCTGGGTTCCCGGCGAGAGCGTGTGGACCCTCAACCTTTTCGTCCTCGTTAACCTCGCGTTGGCCGTTGGCCTTTATCTCTGGGGCGTACGCCGTATCCGCGGTCGCGGTCTGACGTGGTCGCCGTGGTCGATCCTGTCGTTCTTCGTCGGCATCGCCCTGCTGGCCCTGGCCTACCTCGGCCCCTTCGAGACCCTCGCGCACTCGTACTTCTGGGCGCACATGGGCCAGCACCTGCTCGTCATGATGCTCGCCGCGCCCTTCCTCGTGCTGTCCTGCCCCGTCTCGCTCGTCGTGCTCGCGACGACCGGCACGACTCGCTCCGTGATCATCCGCGGTCTGCGCTCGCGCATAGGGATGTTCCTCATCAATCCCATCTTCACGTGGCTGCTCTTCGCGGGAGTCCTGATCGGATCGCACATCACCCCGGTGATGGAGTGGGTGCTGGGCGATCACGATGCGATGGCCTTCGTCGAGCGCCCGCTCTACCTCATCGCCGCGCTGCTCTTCTACTACCCGCTGATCGGCAAGGACATGTGCGCGAAGAGGCCGCGGCCTCCGTATCGCGTGCTCTCGCTCGGCCTGATGATGATTCCCGAGACGATGCTCGGCGCGGTTATCTTCCTGGCGCCCGTCACGCTCTACCCGAGCTACGTCGCCAGCGCGGAGCGCCTCGGCTACGACCCGCTCTTCGACCAGCAGCTCGCGGGCGCGCTCATGTGGGCCCTGACGATGGTGATCGACTCGCTGTGGATGATGCTGGCTGCCGTCGAGTGGTGGCGGTCGGAGGAGCGGCGTACGTCGCGCCAGGAACGTCGCGAGCAGGCACAGGAGGTGGGAGGAGGACGCGGTGGAGCGGCGGCGTCGCGCCCGTTGCCCTGCTGCTGGCCGGGTGCGGGGGCACCGGGCTGTATGCCCCCACGCCCGTCGTCACGCTGTCGGCCAGCGCTCCCGCGACCGATGCGCGCGTGGGCACCGAGGTGATTCCGGCCGATGAGCGCGAGCCGCTGACCATCGGCGGTGTCGACACCGATGGCAGTCCCCTCAGCACCGCCGACTACCTCGGCGATGTCGTAGTGCTCAATGCGTGGGCGTCGTGGTGCGCCCCCTGCCGCGAGGAACTGCCGCTGCTGAACGACGCCCACACGTCATTCCTGGATGAGGGCGTGACGTTCCTCGGGCTCAATGTGCTTGACGACCCGATTGGCGCTGCGGGTCTCATCACCTCGAGTCCGTATCCGAGCATCTCCGATCGCGATGGCGCACTGCTGGCGACGGTGCCGGGCGTGCCACCTCGCTCGATACCGAGCACCGTGGTCAT
>JBJTIQ010000030.1:0-3590 GCA_046095085.1 Actinomycetota bacterium
GGCCAGTTCCCTGCCCGGACCCCTGGCCGCCGTCGTGGCCTGGCTGCCCTCGGCGGCACGGGGCGACGCGTTGCGCGCGCTCCTGGCCGCCGGATCCGGTGCCGTGATCGTCGACGCCGTGGTCCTCCTCGCCTGGGGTGCCGCCGGCGCCCTGATCGCGGCCCGCACGTTCAAGTGGGACTGACGTCGTAGGCTGGCAGCATGAGCGCGACCATCGACACGACGAGTCGCGCAGATGCGGTCAGCGACGGGCGCGCCCCCGCCGGGTTGCGACGTCTCTTCTTCGCCAACCTCATCGCCCAGATGGCGATCGTGGTCACCGGCGGCATCGTTCGCCTTACCGGATCGGGTCTCGGCTGCCCCACCTGGCCGGAGTGCGTCGACGGCTCCTACGTGCCCACGAGCCGACAGGAGGAGGCCTGGCACAAGTACGTCGAGTTCGGCAATCGACTGCTGACCTTCGTGCTGGGCCTGCTCGCCATCGCGGCCATCGTGGCCGCCCTTGCCTGGTGGCGACGTCGCACCCGTGCGGGTCTCCCCGGGCGCGGCCCCGTGGTCGTGCTGGCCGCTGTGCCCCTTGTCGGCACGGTCGTCCAGGCCCTGCTGGGCGGCGTGACCGTGCTCACCGGCCTGAACCCCTGGGCCGTGGCGGGCCACTTCCTCGTCTCGATCCTCATCATCGCGGGATGCGCCGTGCTGGTCGTCCGTGCCGGGGAGCCCGGTGACGAGCCGGTCACCCCACTGGTCTCAGCGCCGATCCGGTGGCTCGGTCGTGCGCTCGTCGCCGTCACCCTCGTCGTGGTGGTCCTCGGAGTCATCGTGACCGGGAGCGGTCCCCACTCCGGTGACGCCGACACGGAGGCACGCTTCGGCGTGGATCCGCGGACGATGTCGTGGCTGCATGCCGACTCCGTGCTGCTCTTCCTCGGGCTGACCGTCGGCATGATCGTCGCCCTGCACGTCACGCAGGCGCCCCGTCAGGCGCGGAGGGCAGCGTGGTGGCTGCTCGGTGCTGCGCTGGCGCAGGGCCTCGTCGGCTACACGCAGTACTTCACCGGGCTGCCCTGGGTGCTGGTGGCCCTCCACATGCTGGGCGCGACCCTGGTGTGGGTTCTCGCGGTAGTGCTACTTCTGCGTTTGCGATCGCGAGGCGCCGTCAGCGTCGCTGCGTGATCAGCCGATGAAGGGATCGACGGCCACGGCGAGGAAGAGCAGCGCGAGATAGGTGATCGACCAGTGGAAGAGGCGCATGGGCCTCACCTCTGCTTCGGCCCGGCCGGTCGGCATAGCCGCCCGTGTCGGGCTAGCCCCTCGGACCCGTGCCCAGAGGCCATAAGCCTCGACCAGGAACACCGCACCCAGCACCACGGCGGCGCCGGCGTACACCCAGCCCATCGGGGCGAGCGGGATCAGTGCCAGCGATGCCCCCACCATGAGCCACGAGTAGACGATGATCTGCCGAGCGACGACGCGGCGTTCGGCCACCACCGGCAGCATGGGCACCCCCGCCTGCGCGTAGTCATCGCGGTAGCGAAGCGACAGTGGCCAGTAGTGCGGCGGGGTCCACAGGAAGATGACCAGGAAGAGGACAACGGGCGCCCAGGTCAACGATCCGGTCACGGCGGCCCACGCGATGAGCACGGGCATGCAGCCCGCCGCGCCGCCCCACACGATGTTCTGCGGCGTGCGCCGCTTGAGCCACATGGTGTAGCCGAAGACATAGAAGGCGATCGCCACGACCGCGAGTGCCGCGGCGAGCAGGTTGGTGAACACCGCCAGCACGGCGACGCTCACGACTGACAGGACCAGCCCCCAGGCCACCCCGGCTCGGGGACTGATGATCCCCGAGACCATCGGCCGATGGGCGGTGCGCCCCATAAGCGCGTCGATGTCGCGGTCGTAGACCGAGTTCAAGGTGTTGGCACCAGCAGCAGCGAGGGTTCCCCCCGCGACGACCGCCACCGCCGTTGAGAGGCTGGGCCAGCCGCCGGCGGCCAGAAACATCGTGGGCAGGGTGGTCACCAGGAGGAGCTCGATGATCCGCGGCTTGGTGACCGCGACATAGGCGCCGGCTCGCATGGCCAGCGTCGGCGCCAACGAGGCAGCCCCGCGCGAGGGCGCGGACTCCTCGATGCTTGCCACCCGCTGACTCCCCGGTGAACTCTGGCGCTCGCCCACGCGAACCCTCCTGGGAGTGTAGCCATGCGGTCCCGGGAGGATCCCGTCCCTCGCTAGGCTCCGAGCGTGATCACCTCACCTGCCATGCCGGGCACGATGGACCTCCCGTGGACCGACCTCGACCGACGCGCTGTCGCCACCATCCGCGCACTGGCCATGGACGCCGTGCAGAAGACGGGCAACGGCCATCCGGGCACCGCCATGAGCCTCGCCCCGGCCGCCTACCTGCTCTTCCAGCGGTTCCTCCGCCAGGACCCCGCCGACCCCGCATGGCTCGGCCGCGATCGATTCGTGCTGTCCTGCGGACACTCGAGCCTGACGCTCTACATCCAACTCTTCCTCTCCGGCTACGGCCTCAGCCTCGACGACCTCGAGTCCTTCCGGACCTGGGGCAGCCTGACGCCCGGCCACCCCGAGCACGGCCACACCGTCGGCGTGGAGACCACGACCGGGCCGCTCGGCCAGGGCGTGGCCACCGCGGTCGGCATGGCCATGGCCTCGCGCTATCAGCGCGGGCTGCTCGACCCGGACGCCCCCTGGGGCTTCAGTCCCTTCGACCACCATGTCTGGGTCTTCGCGTCCGATGGGGACCTCGAAGAGGGTGTCTCCGGCGAGGCATCGTCCCTCGCGGGACTGCAGCGACTCGGCAACCTCACCGTGGTGTGGGATGACAATCACATCTCGATCGAAGGCAACACTGCTGTCGCGTTCAATGAGGATGTCGCCGCCCGATACGAGGCCTACGGCTGGGCGGTTCACCGCGTCGGCATGGCCCCGGACGGCGACGTCGACATCATGGGTCTCGCGCGTGCCCTCGAGGCAGCCCGCACCGAGGTGGATCGGCCGACCTTCATCGCCATGCGCACCGTCATTGCGTGGCCGGCACCGAATGCGCAGAACACCGGTAAGGCACACGGCGCGGCACTCGGAGCCGACGAGATCGCGGCGACCAAAGTCGCGCTGGGCCTCGATGCCGCCAAGGACTTCCAGGTGGAGGCCGATGTCCTCGCGAACGCGCGAAGCGTCATGTCACGCGGGGCCGATATCCACGCGGAGTGGAAGCAAAGCTACGACGCGTGGCGGGTCGCGCACCCCGACCGTGCCGCGCTTCTCGACCGGCTCCTCGCCCGGCAACTCCCCGAGGGCCTCGCTACCGCGGTCCCGGTGTTCGACGCCGGCACCTCGATCGCCACGCGCGCCGCATCCGGCAAGGTGATCAACGGCATCGCCACGGTGATGCCGGAGTTCTGGGGCGGATCGGCTGACCTCGCCGAGAGCAACAACACGACGATCGAGGGTGGCCTGTCATTCCTGCCCGCGGGCACCCCCATCAAGGACGCGTCGCCCTACGGCCGCATCCTGCACTTCGGGATCCGCGAGCACGCGATGGGCGCCATTCTCAATGGCATCGC
>JBJTIQ010000031.1:0-2509 GCA_046095085.1 Actinomycetota bacterium
CCACGACCAGGAAGAGGCCATGACCATGGCCGACACGGTCGCGGTTATGAATAAGGGCCGCATTGAGCAGATGGGGCCACCGGTCGAGATCTACGACCTGCCCAAGACGGCGTTCGTTGCTAACTTCCTGGGGCAGTCCAATGGCGTGGTCGGCACCGTCCAGAGTCGATCCGGCGAGGACCTCATCGTGGGCGGCCCCGGCGGCTCCTACAACGTGCCCGCCGCGCGGTCCACGCGACAGGACGGCGCGATCCTCCTGGGCGTGCGACCCGAGAAGCTCTCCATCGCGACGGGTGAGTCCACTGCCTCCGTGCCCGACCGCCACAACCGTGCCACGGGCAAGGTCACCGATGCGTCGTTCACGGGTGTGTCCACCCAGTACCTCGTGATGACGACGTGGGGCGACGAGTGGACGGTCTTCGAGCAAAACCGTTCGGTCGATCTCCTGCATCCGGGCGACGAGGTCGTCGTTCACTGGGCGCCCGAGCACACGTTCGGACTCGACGTCCCCGCGGGGGAGTGAGATGCCCGCCCTCGCCCCTGTGGCCGGAGGTGCCAAGGCGTCATCCGGCGCTGGCGTGCAGCGGCGTGCGCGCACCGCCTACCTGCTCCTGCTCCCGGGCATCGCCTGGCTCGGGCTCTTCTTCGTCGTGCCCCTCGTCTCGCTCTTCTTCACCAGTCTGCAGTCACCCACGGGCACCCCCGGCGTCTACCAGCCGGGCTTCGAGATCGCCAACTACGTCACGGCCATCTCCGACTACTGGCCGCAGTTCATCAAGTCCTTCATCTACTCCGGCATCGCCACGGTGCTGGCTCTCGTCATCGCCTATCCGCTGGCCTACTTCATTGCCTTCAAGGCCGGCAAGTGGCGAGCCCTGCTCCTGGTGCTCGTGGTGGCGCCGTTCTTCGCGTCGTTCCTGCTGCGCACCTACGCCTGGCGCACGATCCTGGCCGACGAGGGCTTCATCACCAGCTTCCTCAACGCCTTGCACCTGCTGCCCGAGGGTCGGATCCTCAACACCTCGCTCGCAGTGATCGCCGGGCTCACCTACAACTTCCTGCCCTTCATGATCCTCCCGCTCTACGCCGCCCTCGAGCGCATCGATCCGCGGCTCATCGAGGCGGCCAGCGACCTCTACGCGTCGCCCTTCACCGGCTTCCGCAAGGTCGTCTGGCCGCTGAGCCTCCCGGGCGTCGTCGCGGGCACGCTGCTGACCTTCATCCCGGCGTCGGGCGACTACATCAACGCGACGCTTCTCGGATCGCCGCAGGATCGCATGGTGGGCAATGCGATCCAGACCAACTTCCTGCAGTTCCGCGACTACCCGGTCGCCAGTGCGCTGTCCTTCATCCTGATGGCCATCATCCTGGCGCTCGTCTTCGTCTCCATCCGACGGGCCGGCACGGAGGACCTGGTCTGATGAGGTGGCTGCGCAAGAACCTCATCGCCATCATCGGCATCCTGGTGCTGGTCTACCTCTTCGTGCCCATCGCCGTCGTTGCGATCCTGAGCTTCAATGAGCCTGCCGGGAAGTTCAACGTCGCGTGGAACCAGTTCTCCCTCGAGGCCTGGCGCAACCTGTGCGGCGTGCCCGGTGTCTGCCAGTCCTTCGTGACCAGCATCCAGATCGGCATCCTGGCTACCATCGCGGGCACGATCCTTGGCACGATGATCGCCTTCGCGCTGGTGCGCTACCGCTTCCGTGGCCGGTCGACGACCAACCTGCTGATCTTCCTGCCGATGGCCACCCCCGAGGTCGTGCTCGGCTCGAGCCTGCTCGCGCTGTTCCTCAATCTCGCGTTCCCGCTGGGCTTCTGGACGGTCACGATCGCCCACATCATGTTCATCATCAGCTTCGTTGTGGTGACCGTGAAAGCACGATTGCAGGGCATGGACCCGCGGCTAGAAGAGGCGGCACGCGATCTGTACGCCGATCCGAGGGCGACGTTCCGCTACGTCACCTTCCCTCTCGTGCTCCCGGGCATCCTGGGAGCGGCGCTGCTGGGCTTCAGCCTGTCGTTCGACGACTACATCATCAGCGCGTTCAACGCGGGCACTCTCGTCACCTTCCCCATCTACATCTGGGGTGCGGCACAGCGCGGGATCCCCGTGCAGGTCAACGCCCTGGCCACGCTGGTGTTCGTGCTGTCGCTCCTGGTCGTGCTGAGTGCGCAGTTCGTCAATGCCCGCAAGCGCCGCAAGCTGGAGGCGTCCGCTTCCTAGGGCTCCCATGACGTTTCCCACGACCGTCTCCGCTGCCGCGCGCGCGTCCCTCGCCGACCTGCGCTTCGTTCCGTATTGGCTCGACACCCCTGATCGCCCCGCCGCACGGCCCGCGCTGACCAGTGACATCCAGGCCGATCTCGCCGTGGTCGGCGGAGGCTTCAGCGGGCTGTGGACCGCCTACCTCGCCACCGAGCGCTTCCCCGACTGGACGGTCGTGGTGCTCGAGGGCGACCGCATCGCGTCGGGTGCCACGGGACGCAACGGGGGCTTCATTGCGTCGTC
>JBJTIQ010000032.1:0-5416 GCA_046095085.1 Actinomycetota bacterium
AAGACCGGCACCTTGCAGTGGACGCGCGGGACCGCCTGCGTCGCATCCACTACGACCACGTTCATGCGCGGCTCAGCGTTATCCGTTATCGCGATGAAAGCGCCATCGCGGAAGATCGTCGGAGTGGTACCCGATGCCTGACTGGTCTGCCCGGGCTTGCGCCGCTCGCCACGGTCATACGGGATCCGCCACGTCACCGCGGGCGAACCGTCGCTGACGTCAAGGCGCACGAGTTCGGCCGATGTGACGACATACGCCCCTCCCGACTCGTCGACCGCGAAGGAATTTTCGATATCGACCGGGCCGGAAGCCGGATCGACGAGCACGAGCGAAGATGCGGTGCCCGACATCGTGTCGAGCAACCCGACAGTGCCTCGCTGGCCGACGAACCACAGCAGTCCTGTCGCATCAGGCAGCGCTGACGTGATCTGCTCGCCAGGCTGCAGGCCATCGACGACTTCGAATTCATCCAGCTGCTCCAGGCTGACCGAGTCGTAACGAGCGATACGGCCGTTGGGCAGGGGGGTCACGAGACGCATGGCACTGTCGAGGAAGGCGTAGCCGCCTCCGGAGAAGTCGGTGAGAACGCGCGCGGAGACGGTGCGCGGAGCAAGTTGGCGGCTCGCCAGTGGCTCGAGCGTGCGTGAATCGAGCACGTAGGCCCGGACCTCCGTCGGGCTCACGCACACTGCGACGAGATGACCCTCGGCATTCCACACCAGGGTGGCGCAGTCGCCGCCGGCGAAGAAGGACGCCGGCTCGGCAGCCTCCGGGTCGATGATCGACCGGTCCGCGTAGGCATCGGTCATCCAAGCGTCGTTGTGGATCGTCGCGAACTGCCCGGGTGCCAGGCCCGGATGCGCAGGAGGCGGCTGGACGGGCAAGGCGCGACCCGGGGCGGCATCGCCGACGAACTCCGGCGTCCACGGCGCCCGCGGGAACTGCGGGATACGCGGATCGACGACACCCATGACCAGGGCGACGGCCGCGTAGGCGCCCACGAGTCCGGCGATGCCCGGCGCCCAACCACGCAACGGATCATCCGAACGGCGATCTACGACCATGGCGATCACGAGGCCCACCATGGCGATGACGAACGCAGCCAGCCCGAGCGGCCGGGGCACCCAGCCCGCCAGCACAGCGGGCCACGCCGGAGTCACGAGCAGGAGCGCGAGCACGGCGAAGAGGACGAGGCACGCGACGCGTGGGCCTCGACGACCGCGCCACACTCCGATCAGCGAGACGTAGAGGGCGATGACCATCGATGCGCAGGCGATGATCGCGGCTCCCGCGATGGCGTAGGCCGGGGCTGCACCGCGAACGCCTGCTGCGACCGCCTGGGGGCCGACCCACAGGGCCGTGACAAGCGCCCCCGGCGCCAGCGTGAGCGCGGCGCTCGCCGAGGCGAGGGCGGCCGAGAAGAGCCGAACAGGCGTCACCCGCACATTGTGGTGGTCGGACGACCCCTAGGGTGACGCCGTGAGCTACGACGTCCAGCGACTTCGCGCCCAGGTCCCCGCGCTGGCCGAGGGCATGGCCCACTTCGACGGGCCCGGGGGAACCCAGATTCCCGAGCCGGTCGCCGCGGCCATGGCCGCAGCGCTGCGCTCAGCGGTGTCCAATCGAGGTCGTGGCAATCCCGCCGAACGCCGTGCGGACGACCTGGTGACCGGCGCGCGATCCGCGATGGCGGACCTCCTCGGTGCCGATCCACGCGGAATCGTCTTCGGGCGCAGCATGACGCAGGTCACCTTCGACATCGCGCGCACGCTCGCACAGGATTGGGGACCAGGAGACGAGATCGTGGTCAGCCGTCTCGACCACGACGCCGACGTGCGGCCATGGGTTATCCACGCAACGCGTGCGGGCGCCACCGTGAAGTGGGCGGAGTTCGATTCAGCCACCGGCGAGATGTCGCCCGACGCCGTCCTCCGTCACGTGGGCCCACGCACCCAGGTCGTTGCAATGACCGGGGCATCCAACCTCATCGGCACTCGACCCGACCTTACCGTCATCTCCGAAGGCGTCCATGCCGCCGGTGCGCTCTTCTACGTCGACGGGGTGCACCTGACAGCACACGCACCCATCGACGTGTCGGCCATCGGTGCCGACTTCTACGCGTGCTCGCCCTACAAGTTCCTCGGGCCGCACCTCGGGGTCCTCGCCGCATCGCCCGCGTTGCTCGACAAGCTCAATCCCGACAAGCTCCTGCCCGCCACCAACGCCGTGCCGGAACGATTCGAGCTGGGCACCCTCCCCTATGAACTCCTCGCCGGCGTCACAGCAGCGGTGAACCTGCTGGCCGACCTTGACTCGCCCGCCGGCGACCGGCGCCAGCGAATCCTCGCGTCCATGGCCTCCCTCGAGGCCTATGAGGATGCGCTTCACGCGCGCCTTCGGTCCGGCCTGGAATCGATTCCGGGCGTTCGCCTCTACAGCAATGCTCGCCACCGCACGCCGACCGAGACATTCACCATCGATGGCATCGACTCCGCTGACATCACCGATCACCTGGCGGCGCGCGGAGTCAACGCACCGCACGGCAACTTCTACGCCCTTGAGTGCTCCCGATGGCTCGGCCTCGGCGACGAGGGCGGAGTGCGCGTCGGACTCGCTCCCTACAGCGATGACGACGACGTCGACCGCCTCCTGAGCGGACTGCTTGAGGTTGCCTCGCGTTAGTGGTGCGCGCGAGCAACGTAATCGACAGTGATTCGCTTGCGGAACACCCAGAACGACCACGCCTGGTAGGCGATGACCATGGGCAGCGCGATGGCCGCCACCACCGTGATGATCGTCAGCGAATACGGGCTGGCTGCGGAGCCCTGCACCGTGAGACTGTCGGCCGGATCCACCGTGCTCGGCAGGACGTTGGGGAATAGCGCGATGAAGATCTGCGCGACGAAGGCGGCGATCGCGACCCCATGCGCCCAGAAGGCCACCATGGGTCGCACCCGGGCATTGGCAGCCAGTGCGATCGCCATCGCGACCACAGCCAACAGGCCGACCAAAAGCGCAACGACATCGCCGCGGGAGTACGCCCAGTAGGTCCACATGGCGAAGGCAGTCATGAGTGCGCCCGCCACCACGTCGAACCTCCTCGCCCACGACTCGTTCTTGGCCCGAACGGCTCCCGTGGTCTTCAACGCCAAGAAGGTCGCGCCGTGCGCGAGGCTGAAGCACAGAAGCGTCAGGCCCGTCAGGAGGGAGTAGGGGTTCAGGAACGACAGGAGGCTGTGCCCGACGAAGGTTCCGTCCGCCGTGAGCGGAATGCCGTGCACGATGCCGCCCCAGAACACTCCGAAGAGGAAGGCGAGAAGCAGCGAGGCAACGGCCACGGCCGTGTCCCAGCGTGATCGCCATCTCGGTCCGGGTCGCTTCGATCGGTACTCGATGGCGACCGCCCGGACGATGATCGCCACGATGACGAGTAGCAAAGGGAGGTAGGCCGCGGGAAAGAGCGCGGCGTACCACGCGGGAAACGCCGCGAAGATGGCAATGCCACCGGTGACGAGCCACACTTCGTCGGCATCCCAGACCGGGCCGATGGCCGCGAGCATCTGGCCGCGTTCGCTTTCATCTGACCCCAGGGTGCGCGCCAGCATGCCGACACCGAAGTCGAAGCCTTCGAGGAAGAAGAAGCCGGTCCACAGCACCGCGACGATGATGAACCAGACCTCGGGCAGGCCCATCACGCCACCTGCTGGGGAAGCGGGCGGGCCGGCTCGCCCGCCATGGGCTGCTCGTCGTCGGGCGGGCCGGCGATCACGTAGCGGCGCATCAGGAGGAACTCCACGATGGCGAACGCG
Organism: Actinomycetota bacterium; assembly: GCA_046095085.1. Lineage (GTDB taxonomy): Bacteria > Actinomycetota > Actinomycetes > S36-B12 > S36-B12 > Mxb001. Next base: position 3,810 of record JBJTIQ010000032.1, read on the forward strand.
CCGTAGAGCAGGAAGAAGATGGGCAGGCTGACGAAGAGGAAGGTGGGCGAAATCTGCGACACCGCGTCCTGCGTCGTCAGTTGTCCGTAGACCACCCAGGGCTGTCGGCCGTTCTCGGTGAAGATCCAGCCAAACATGTTGCCCAGCCACGGCGTGATGACGATCCAGATGGAGATGGCCCAGAACACCCGACCAGCGGGGAGGCGCCCCTTGCGCGTGCGCCACCACGCGACGAGCATCCAGGCAGCCCCGATGAGCCCGAAGCCGATCATCAGCCGGAAGGAGTAGAACGCGATCCAGACATTCGGCGTGTAGTCGCCTGGACCGTAGGTCTCGACGTATTCGTCCTGGAGCTCATTGGCCCCTTGCACCACCCCATCGAGGGAGTTCGTGGCCAGGATGGACAGCAGGCACGGCACGTCCCATTCCCACACGTTGTCGCGGGCTTCCTGGTCGGGGATGGCGATGATGGCAAGGCCCGCGCAGGGTCCGGCCGTCTCCCACAGGGCCTCGCCCGCCGCGATCTTCATCGGCTGCACGTCGGTGACAACCACGCCGAGGACATCGCCGACGACCATCTGGCCCGACGCCGCGATGAGTCCCATGGCGATGGCCGATCGCCACGCCCACCGCATTTCCGGGAGGTACTGGCGTCGCTTGAGGTGGTAAGCGGCCACGGCGAAGACGAACACCGCTGCCGCGACGAGGGCGCCGAGCACGGTGTGCGCGTAGGCCAGCAGCACGAAGGGCTGGAAGAGGACGGCCCCGATGTCGTTGAGCACGGGCAGCCCGGTGTCGGGATCCAGCACGTAGCCGACCGGATGCTGCATCCAGGAGTTGGCCACGATGATGAAGTACGCCGACAGCCACGTGCCCAGCGTGAAGAGCCAGATGCACGCCACATGAATGCCGCGCGGGAGCCGATCGCGGCCGAAGAGCCACAGGCCCAGGAACGTGGACTCGAGGAAGAAGGCCAGCAGGCCTTCCATGGCGAGCGGCGCACCGAAGATGTCGCCGACGTGACGACTGAAGACCGACCAGTTCATGCCGAACTGGAACTCCTGCACGATGCCAGTCACGATGCCCATCGCGAAATTGATGATGAGCAGTGATCCGAAGAAGCGGACCAGTCGGCGATACATCGGCTTGCCCGTGCGCCAGGAGAGCGTCTCCAGGAGCGCCACGAAGGGCGCGATCCCGAGCGTGAGCGGCACGAAGAGGTAGTGGTAGAGCGTTGTCGTGGCGAACTGCAGACGGGAGAGGTCCACGAGCAGTCCGTCGTTCACGGGTCCATCTAAGCGCCTGACCGACCCCCTATGGCACCCTTCGGCCATGCGCCTTCTTCCGGGTCCCGCTGAGGGCGCGATCGCCGTCACCGTGATCGCGCTGGAGATGAACCGTCCGGGTGATCTCGTCGATGCCGTGCGGCCCGCCGGTGCCGAGATCGAGGTCGTTACGCAACCTCGGGCCGACCTCTCCGAGTCGTTCTACCGCCGCGTCGGCGCCGACTGGGCGTGGGTCGACCGCCTCGACTGGACGCCCGAGCAGTGGCGCGGCTGGGTCGATCGTCCCGAGCACCACCTGCTCGTATGCCGATACGACGGTGC
>JBJTIQ010000033.1:0-3250 GCA_046095085.1 Actinomycetota bacterium
CCACCGGTAGAAGTCCTCCTGCAGCAGGCGCCGCTTGCCGCGGGTCGCGGCCCACTCGCCGAAGTCGGTCTCGCTGGTCATGAATCCGCGCGACGGCAGCACCTCTACGCCAAGTTCGCGCACGAGGCGCCGTGCCTGCCATGACGTGGGATCGCAGATGCTGAGCGGCTCGTCGAGCCTGCTCACCGCCTCGCGATAGGTCTCCGCGACGACGAGTCGGGCCCGGGGGCCGAGCTCAGCGGCCCGGTGCCGGATAGCCGAGAGGATCAGCTGAGCCTTGGCGCGGTGGTATCGCCGTCGCCGGAAGGCCGCCTTGCTCACGACGAGGAGGACCTCCTGCGCGCCGTCATCGCCCGGGTCGGCCTCGGGCCCGAGGAAGTGCGGCCCGAGCTGGTCGCCGAAGAGCCAGCGACGAGCGCCTACCGGCGTGCCCGAGCGAGCCAACGCCCCTCCCGACGCTCGATGGTGATGGGAAGTCCATAGGCGCTGGTCAAGTGCGCGTCGGTGAGCACCGTGTCGATCGCCCCTGCGGCGACCACCCGTCCCGCGCGCAGCAGCATCGCGTGGGTCGTGCCGGCGGGGATCTCCTCGACATGGTGGGTCACCAGGATCGTCGTGGGAGCGTCCGGGGCCGCCGCCATGTCCTCGAGGCGCTGAACCAGTGCTTCCCGGCCGCCGAGGTCGAGCCCCGCGGCGGGTTCGTCCAGCAGCAGCATCTCGGGGTCGCTCATGAGAGCGCGCGCGATCTGGGTGCGCTTGCGCTCGCCATCGGACAGCGAACCGAACGACCGATCCGCGAGATCGGAGACGCCAAGGCGCTCCAGGAGGGCGTTCGCGCGACGCAGGTCAGCCTCGGAGTATTCCTCGCGCCACCTGCCGGTGATGCCCCACGAGGCCGTGAGCACGACGTCGCGGACCTTCTCGCGCGCCGGGATCGCCTCGGTGATGCTGGCGCCGACCAGTCCGATGCGCGGACGCAGGTCGAAGACATCGCTCATTCCCAATAGCTCGCCCAGGATGCACGCGGTCCCGCGCGTGGGATGAAGCCGCGTGGCGGCGATGCTGATCAGGGTGGACTTGCCCGCCCCGTTGGGCCCGAGCAGGACCCACCGATCGTCCGCACGCACGGTCCAATCGACGCCGCTGAGGATCCATGCCGTGCCGCGGCGTACGCCGACACCCAGCATCCGCACGACCTCATCCGTCACGACGACAACCTATCCATCGCGCGCGACCCTCAGGTCCCTCCTGCGCGGCTGGCGCCCGTAGGGTCGTGGCATGGACGGCACCCTGCTCGCGATCCTGAGTGGTCGGGATCGCCCCGGTGTCACCGCGACCCTCTTCGACTCGCTGCGGCACTCGCGTGCGGTCGTGCTCGACATGGAGCAGCTGGTCGTCCGAGGTCGGCTCATCCTGGCCGTCCTGCTCGGGGTCGGGTCCGACGACGTCGGCGACGTCCGCTCCCTCGTCCACGAGGTGGCCTCTCGTGTGGGCATGGAGGTCGAGACCGTTCCGGGCGCCCACGAGGTGGTCGCTGCACGCCGGGGACGCATTCACGTCACGGTGATCGGTTCCCCGCTCCCACCGGGGGCGGTAGCCGATCTCGCCACCGAGCTCGCGGACCGCGGTTGGAACATCGATCGCATCCGGCGCATCGCGTCGTATCCGGTGACGGCCGTGGTCTTCGAGGGGTCGGGCGATGAGGACTTCGTCGGCTTGCGACGCGCGCTGGCGGAGAGGTCTCACTCACTGGGCGTCGATGTCGCGGTGCAGCATGCGGGACTCGACCGACGCGGCCAGCGGCTCATCGTGATGGACGTCGACTCCACCGTCATCCAGGACGAGGTGATCGACCTGCTGGCGCAGATGGCCGGCAAGGGTGATGAGGTCGCACGCATCACCGAGCAGGCCATGCGCGGGGAACTGGACTTCGCCGATTCTCTGAGGCTGCGTGTCGCCGCGTTGGCAGGGCTTCCGCAGTCGGCACTCGCCGAGGTCGCTGCGGCGGTGACGCTCACCCCGGGGGCGCGCACGCTGTGTCGCACCCTGAAGCGCCTGGGGTTTCACGTATGCCTGGTGTCCGGGGGCTTCGAAGAGGTCGTCATTCCCGTCACCGCCGAACTCGACGTCGATCGCATTCGCGCCAATCGCCTGGAGGTGGTGGACGGACTCCTCACCGGCCGCGTGGTGGGCGACATCGTCGACCGCGCGGGGAAGCGGCGTGCCCTCGAGGAGTTTGCCGCGGAGTTCGGGGTCCCGCTGCCACGAACGATCGCTGTCGGCGACGGCGCCAACGACCTCGACATGCTGGAGGCGGCGGGGCTCGGCGTCGCCTTCAACGCCAAGCCCTCGGTGCGCGCAGCCGCCGACATGTCGCTGTCCGTGCCCTACCTCGACTCCGTGCTGTTCCTCCTGGGCGTGACGCGCGAGGAGATCGAGGAGGCGGACGCCGCCGATCTGGATCGGTGAGTGGCCTAGCCCCGCGGGACCGCGAACGCTTGCAGGCGCGCAGACCGGGCCAGATCGGCCCAGGAACCATCGCCTTCCAGCACGGCGATCCCCGACGTGGGGTACTTCATCGCCATGCGGCCCAGCGCTTCCGGATCGCCGTCAGTGGCGATCTGGGCGGCCAGATCGGCCAGCCCGGGGTTGTGCCCGACGAGCAGGGCACTGTGGGCGGAGTCCGGGAGCGCGCGAACGACATCGAGGAGGGTCGACGTGGCCGCTTCGTAGATGCGTGGCTCCGTGCACACCTCGTCGACTACGCGCACGGACTCTCCGGCGAGCTGCCACGTCTGCTGGGCGCGTGCCGCGCTGGATACCATCACGACGTCGATCTCGCCGACGTTGTCGCGAAGCCACGCACCGGCGGCCGGCGCATCCCGCTGGCCACGCGCATTGAGGGGGCGATCGTGGTCGCGCACGCCGGGCGGGTAGTCCGACTTCGCGTGGCGCAGGAGGATGAGCCTGCGCACGTCACGCGCCCTGCGAGTGCACGCCACCGTCCACGTGGACGATCTCGCCGGTGGTGGCGGGGAACCAGTCCGACAGCAGGGCGACGCATGCCCTGGCCGCGGGAACGGGATCGTCGAGGTCCCACCCGAGCGGAGCACGGTCCTGCCACACCTGCTCGAAGTCCTCGAATCCCGGGATGCTCTTGGCCGCCATCGTGCGGATGGGGCCGGCGGCGACGAGGTTGACTCGGATGCCCTGCGGACCGAGGTCGCGAGCCAGGTAGCGCGATGTCGAC
>JBJTIQ010000034.1:0-2963 GCA_046095085.1 Actinomycetota bacterium
GTAAGGCTTATAGGCCTTGCGCGCGGCTTTCAGGGTTTCGGCGACCGTCAACCCGGCCGGAACGATGGGTCGCTGGTAGCTGCGCACCAACCCGCGCGCCACCCGCTCGCGCATCGGCAACTTCGCAACGGACTCACCGGAAAAGACGACGTCCCCTCCGTGCCGCAGTTGGCGGCCAGCCCGCAATTCCACGCGGGTGGTTTTGCCGGCCCCATGGGGCCGGCCAAGACCGACAACCTCCGCCTGCTCAACTTCGAGGGACACACCCTCGAGGATGCGGCGACCGCCGAGCTCAAGGGTGATCTCGGAGCAGGCCAGGAGCGCCATTCAGTTCTCCCACCGGATGATTACTGCATCCACGGTGGCGGGATGAATGGTGCCTCGGCATCGTCGGCAGGCTCGATGACCGTGTGGCGACCACCTTGAACCTGGTAGAAGTAGTGACTGACGCCTTCAGCTGCGCTGGCGACGTCATTCGGGTAGCTCGGCACAACTCCGTTGGCGAAGTTGAGGTAGCCCGACACACCCTGGGTCGGGTTCGCTGCGATGAACGCGTTCACCGCGGCGAAGTCCGCCGGATCGACGTTCTTCCAGGCGTTCGCCAGGACGTTGACCATGTCGTAGCACCAGGCTGGGTACACCATGCCCATCGTCACATCGTTCGTGCCGGTGGCTGCGTGGTAAGCCTCGCGGAAGGCCTTGTCCTCCGCGCTGGTGTTGCCCGTACCGATCACGGTGCCCCAGACGAAGCCCTCGGCGGAATCACCCGCGATGTCGAGGTACTCAGGCTGCGACGGTCCGTACTGCAGATACACCAGCGAACCGTCAACCGGTGCGGCGGCGAACTGCTGCGAGAACGACGCGAGCTCCGCGCCGATCCAGTGATCGACCATGATCACGCCGGGATCATTGGCGGCGAGCTTCTGCAGCACCGGTGACCAGTCCTTGGTGCCGGCGGTGATGTCGATGACCTCACCGAGCTGCCACTTGCCACCCGATGCCTCGATGGCGTCCACCGTGGCCTGGGCGATGTTCTGGTTGTATGCCGTGTCGCCACGGATGATGTCCACCTTGTTGTTCTTCGGTGTCCACGCACCCGAGTCAGCCAGGTTCGTCAGGAACGTCACGAAGCCCGAGCCGTAGTAGGTCTCCGGGGGATCGACGAAGTAGTTACCGTACTTGGCCGGATCCGAGGACCGGATCTTCTGGGCATCGATGTTCGTGTCACCGCTCATGTACGGCGCGCCGTATGCAGCGGCCGCATCCAACGCCGGCGGCGGGATGAGCACGAACGGGCTCACCAGAGCCGACACACCCTCGCCGGTCAGCTTTTGGAAGCCAGCGGTGATGCCCTCGGGGGTGAGGATGTCGATGTCCGTGACGCTGAACTCGATGGGACGTCCGTTCACACCACCTGCGGCGTTGATCTGATCCTTCGCCAGCGTGGCGCCGTTGAGGCAGTCCGCGTGGTCCGCGATGCCCGCCGGGCCGGACTGGGCGATCGGCAAGCCGATCACAATGGGATCGCCGCTGGCCTCGGCCGGGGCGGCCTCCTCAGAGGCGGGTTCCTCTGCAGCGGTCTCCGCCGCTGTCGTCTCGCTTGCGGCTTCTCCGGAATCGGAGGAGCTGCAGGCGCTCAAGACCAAGGACAGCACCGCTACGGAGCCGGCGGCAGCCATCAGTCGAGTTCTCTTCATGTGGCCTCCATGACACAACAGGGCTCTGTCCGCCCAGTACATCGACCCCACCAGTCCCAGCCGAATCCGGCTATCGGTAGATCTGCCGATATTCGATCCCCGTTTGGTAAAGAACCGGGTCATTCGGCCCCGAAAGGCCCACCCGCATGCCACGATCCCCCCGTGGCGACCGACCTTTCTTCTGCCGTGCGCGCGGCCGGGTCCCTGGCCGCCGCCGCCTCAGACCACACCTCCGCCCAAGCCGGAGCCGCCGCGGTCCTGACGGAACTCGAGTCGATCATCCCGATCGAGGCGGCCGAGATCATCGCCCTCCATCCCTTCACCCAGGCCCCGATGATGCTGGCCTCCCACGGCTACGCCACCGAAGTCCTCGACAACCTCCATAGCGACGAGTTCTTCCGGCTCATGGAGTACCTCGACCTCCCGGACAGCGGCCGACCCGCCCGCATGAAAGACCTGCCCGGTGATCCGCTCGACAACTGGGCGGTCTCCGACGTGCTGCTCCCCGCCGGTTACCGCGAGGGGCTCACCATGTGCCTGCGCACCTCCGACGGCAGGTTCGTGGGCGTCCTCAACCTCTCGACCACCGACCCGCAACACCCCAGCGACATCGCCAAGGACATCCTCACCCAACTGTGCACGGCCCTGGGCAACATGGCCGACCCCCTTCGCTCCCGCGGCTGGGTCACCTCACTGCTGGGAACATCGGCCATGGCGGTGGGCCTCGACGCCCACGGTCACCCGATCGCCCTGCCCGGTGTCCCCAAGCACGATCTGCTCCAAGAAGACACCGAACTACTTTCCGTCGCGCGTAAGTCCGCGCGCATGAAGTCCTGGTCCTCCTTCGTCTGGCCCACCGACAGCGGGTTCTTCCGCGTACGCGTCCTGCCCTGCACCGCCGAGGAATCCATCACCACCCTCGTCAGCCTCGACAGCATCGACCTCGGACCACTCACCCGCCGCGAGCTCGAGGTGCTCACCCTCGCCGCCGAGGGACTGTCCAACAACGAGATCGGCGAGGCCCTCGTCGTCACCCGACGCACCGTCGCCACCCACGTGGAACACATCCTCGACAAGATCCAGGCGCCCAACCGCGCGGCCGCGGCCTCCTATGCCCTCCGCGAGGGACTCATCCTCGGCAAGGTCGATCGGCACGACGCCTGACCCGGATTGACAGGTTCCAGGTGGGATTCATTCCCCGCGAGATGGCCGCCCGACTTATCCCAGGCTTGAACTCATTGGCACTAGGACGTCTGTCGCGCCAAG
>JBJTIQ010000035.1:0-4125 GCA_046095085.1 Actinomycetota bacterium
GAACCGGTAGCCGGCCATGTTGGAGCGCTTCGACAGCGCATGCAGCGACAGAACCCCGGTGGGGTCCGCGCCGATGACCGATGGATGCAGCACGGAGACGGGGGTGGCGTCGTAGCCGAACTCCAGGTAGCACTCGTCGGAAGCCAGGACCGCACCCGCCGTACGCGCGGCCTCGACCATGGCTAGCAACTCGTGCGCGCTTGCGACGCGCCCCGACGGGTTGCCCGGAGAGTTGACCCAGACAAGGCGCGCCCCCGCGCATGAGGCCGGGTCGTCGGAGACCACGACCTCGCACCCGGCGACCAGCGCCCCCACGGCATACGTGGGATAGGCGACCGTCGGAACGACGACGCGATCTCCCGGGCCCAGGGAGAGTAGGAAAGGCAGCAGGGCCACGAGCTCTTTGGACCCGATGGAGGGGATAGCCGCGATCGGATCCAGCCGAACGCCGGCCCTGCGGCGCAGCCAGTCGACGAACGCGCCGCGCACAGCCTCCGTGCCGGCGACGGTGGGATAGCCCGGCGCGTTGGCGGCTGCAGCGAGTTGGTCCTGGATGAAGGCCGGGGTTGGATCGACAGGACTGCCGATGGACAGGTCGGCAAAGGATTCGTGGGACCGGGCGACCTCGGCGAGCGGGGCCAGCCGGTCCCAGGGGAAGTCAGGGAGGCTCAGCTCTCGCTCTCCTTGCGAGGGACCGATGCAAGCAGCGGCGCATCGAAATCCTGCGCGCCAAGCTTGGCCGCGCCGCCCGGAGAGCCGAGCTCAGCGAAGAACTCGGCGTTGGCCGGGGTGTAGTCGCTCCACTCCTCGGGCACATCATCCTCGTAGAAGATGGCCTCGACGGGGCACACCGGCTCGCAGGCACCGCAATCGACGCATTCGTCGGGCTGGATGTAGAGCATCCGATCGCCTTCGTAGATGCAGTCGACAGGGCATTCCTCGATGCAGGACTTGTCCTTCACGTCGACACAGGGGAATGCGATGACGTAGGTCACCTGCTCGCCTTTCGCCGGGTCGGACGGCGAGCCGGTCGGCCCACCGGGCGACATCGTCGCCGGGGACACCGTACCGGGTGCGACCATCGGGGCATGAGTCGCGCGTCCCGGCATATGTTCCGCGCCGTCATGGCCGACTCCCCCGACCGACTCGACCTTGCCTGCCTGCTCATCGCCGCCGAGGCCCTTCCCACGGAGGGGAACGTCGACTCCTATCTCGCCCGGGGCGTGGCCGCACTCGACCGCCTGGCCGAATGCGTACCCGATGATGGCGATCCCCACGAGCGCCTCGCCGCCGTGCTCGGCGACTTCGGCGGGGTGGCACGGGACTACGAGGCACTCGCCTCGTCGCTCCTGCCCGAGGTGCTCCGGCGACGTCGAGGCCTGCCGATCCTGCTGTCCACCGTGTGGACGGAGGTGGCCCGACGAGTCGGCATCGCGGCGTACGGCGTCGGGCTGCCGGGTCACTTCGTCGTCGCGATCGGAGATCCCGCCACCTTCCACCCCGACCTCCCCGACGGCAGCCGACTCCTTGTCGACCCGTGGTCCGGCGGCCGGCTGCTTCGCTTCGATGCCGCTCGCGATCTGGTCGAACGCACGGGCCAGCCCTTCAGGCGGGACCACCTCGCACCCGCCCAACCGGTCAATACGGTCGAGCGGATCCTGGCCAACGTTCGAGCCTGGGCCGACCATCCGCTGCGAGCGGTCACGCGCCTGTGGGCCATCGACCTCGCACTCGCGCTGCCCGAACCGCCGCCGTGGCTATTGCGCGACCGCGGGCTCGCCCTGCGCGACCTCGGCCACCTGCCGCAGTCGGCTCGCTGGCTCGAGGAGTACGCCGAGGTCGTCGAGGACACCTCGCCGCGCGAGGCGGACACGGCCCGGCGGGAGGCGCGCGGCGTCCGAGCTCGACTCAACTAGGACTACTCGGCCGTCTCCGAATCGGTCGGCTCGGTCGTGGGGACATCGGTCGGCTCGGGCGCCGGGCTCTCGGAGCCACCGCCGGCATCGTCGTCCTTGTCCTTGTCCTTGTCCTTGTCGGGCTTCTTGCCGCACACCACCTGGGGCGCCGGCGAGTAGGTCGTGGTGAACGTCTCGCGATTGACCTCGGTCGCGCCCTCGTAGAACACCCGGTCGACATCGATGGTGAAGCCCTCGCCACCCGATTGGGCCGAGCACTGTGGCGAGTCGCTGTAGATCTTGCGGGAAGGAGTGATCGCATAGCGATCGCCTACCTCGGCGTCGACCTTGGTGTAGATCCTCGTGCTGTACATCGTGACGGTCATGGACGTGTCGGTGGTCGAGGCCGTGATGAACACGCCGTAGGGGGTGTTATTGCGGAACTTCATGTCGAAGCCCTCCCAGGCGACGGTCGCCTCGAGGCCCGGGACGTAGCGGGAGATGTAGATCGAGTGTGCCTGCACCTCGACCGGCTCGAGGCCCGCGTAGAAGGCAGCCGACCACATCGTGGTGGTCGCCGCCGAGAGACCACCGCCGAGGGCCTTTGTGAAGATGCCGCCGGGGCCGATGACGTAGCCCTCCATGTAGCCGTTTTCGGGATCGCGGTTTTCCGTCTTCTCGTTCATTGAGAAGACCTCCCCGGGCATCAGCAGGGTGCCATTGATGTATTCGGCGGCCAGGGCAAGGTTGTGCGCCATGTATTCGGCGTAGTTCACCTGCTGGGTGAAGCTCGAGATCTCCTCGACGACTCCGAGCTGCATCGCCTGCTCCGTAGTGAGCTTGGGATCGCGCACCGTGATGGGGGTCAGGGCGACACGTGCATCGCCCTCCTCGAAGAGCACGTTGCCCACGGCCGCCGCGAGGACCTCGTCGGAGACCCCGGCGCCCACGCGCGAGGGGACGACCACTGGGATGTTGTCGGCGTTGATCTCGAAGGTGGCGTCGTTGCCCGGGGTGCTGATCGGCCCCAGGTCCTTGGCGATGGGTGCGTAGAGGATGGCTCCATCGATCTGTGGGGCAAGCTCCTCGCCCTCCACGATGTAGTGGGTCGCCTCGGCGATGGCCTCGGGCGGCACCTGGGCGGTGACCGTGTCGGCCTGCACGGCGATCGGCGCGGAGACAGCGATGGTGGCCGGACCCGCGACGAATGCCTCTGCCTCTTCGGGTGACACTGCGGCGGGCAGGACGATCTCCGGCAGCGGCACGGGATCAGTCGCGAGGAGATACGCATCGGCGACCTGGTCGGCGCCGAGAGGTACGTCGAGCGTGCGGCCGTCCTGCCCGGACGTCAGCGTGGGCTGCATGCCCTCGTAGTGGACGGTCGGCTCCGTGATTGGCCGCGCTAGCAGATCGGCGAACGACTGCAGCCGCGCACTCAGCGCCAACTCGTCGACCGTGACGACGGGGTCGACCGCGGTCGAGCCGAACAGGCGCAACACCATCGAGATCGGGTTGTAGAGACGACCCTCGGCGGCATCGACGGTAGCGATCGGGTCGAAGGCCAGCCCCGCCTCCGACGGGAAGATCTCCTCCGTTGTGTCGAACGCCGAGACGGAGATGGGAGCGAGGGCCCGGGGCCCCACCTCGCGATCGAGGGTGGTCACCGCCTAGGCGCGCGAGAGGCCGCCGATCTGGACTCCCAGCACCGTCGTGTTGGCCGGAACATCGCTGGACGACCCCAGGAGCATGCCGAGATAGAAGACCACGCTGCCGACGATCACTATCGCGGCCGCCGCGAGGGATGCTCGCGCAGCTCCGCCTCCCCTATCGGGATCGCGGTCGGACTCGGGCGGCGCCACGACCGTCATGGCATCCTCCCCTCGTCATACGCGCCTCGACTTCGACCTCGTCATCGTAAGCCGATGCGCGGCGTGGAGGCACCTTCGGCGATCGCGGGGCGATGCGTGTCTTGGCTGTCTCAGGCGATCCCGGCGAAGAGATCCATCTCGCGACCGCTGTCGTCGAGCGGTCCGGCAGGAGCACCCCTGACGAGCCGGAAGTACTCGATGCCGAGGGCCTCGCTGCCGAGGTTGTTGGACAGGGCGAAGAAATCACCGTCGACAGCGACCTGTGTGGCATGTGCGCGCAGGGCATCCATCTTGCGGTCGAGGTAGGCCTGGGCCGGCACGGCCGTGGTCACCAGGTCGTCATCGATGACGAAGGGGATGTC
>JBJTIQ010000036.1:0-5217 GCA_046095085.1 Actinomycetota bacterium
AGCTTCTGCACGGTGAGGATGAGGAAGAAGAACCCGATCACGACGATGCCGATGATGAAGGTCAGGCCCACCAGGATCCCGAAGCTCTGGGTGATCGACTCGATACCGGGGATGAGCGAGACCGCTTGGTCGCGCGTGTAGCCCTTGACGCCGGCGACGTCCGCGGTGATCGCGCTCGCCACGGCCCCGACATCGGTGTCGGGGGCCACGGTGAAGGCCACGGCGTTGATGGGCACGAACGGCAGCCCGGGGTTGGTCGCCGCCGCGGCTTCGACATAGGTGTCGAGGTCGACGTACATCGTGGGAATCGCATTGAACTGCGCACCGCGGAGCAGGCCCACGACGGTCAGGGTCGTGCCCGCGGGATCGAGTGTCACGGTGTCGCCGATCGCCACGTCGCCCCCGTCGACGGCGGTCTCGCCCGGTGCGCTGGGGAGTCGGCCGTCGGACAGGCCCGAGGGAGAGCCGGGCGCATCCGGAGTGAACCCGAAGATCTGCACGTCGGCCTGCTGGCCAGCGATGAGGGCGGCCGTGGTGAAGGTGCCGAGGCCGGCCGCGTTGGCCACGCCGGGCACGGCCGCGACCGCATCGACGACGGTGGGCTCGAGTCGACTCGCGGCGATGTTGTCGCGCGCGAAGTCGGCATAGACGAGGCCGTCGGTGCGCAGGCCCTGCAGGGCGCCGACGAGAGCGCCGATGAGCGCACCGGAAAGAGTGGAGAGAAGAAGGACGAGGAAGACCAGCAGCGCGACGGCGCCGGTGAGAAGACTGAAGCGCAGCTTCGCGCGCTTGAGCTCCGTGCCTGCCAGGCTCACGCCAGATCCTCCCGAGAGTGGCGAACGGTCGTCACGACCGATGACCTCAGGCTCTCGCGAGTCGAGCGGTCCCGCATCCCGAAGCGGTGGCACAGTGACGGTGTGACCGTGCACCTGGAATTCGGCGTGCCCGGGTCGCGCGACGCCAGGCTGCGTACCGCATGGACTCCGGGCCGCGAGCCCATCGCCGGCTGGGTCTGGTTGCAGCACGGCTTCGCCCGCAGCGCAGGCCCGCTCGGTGGACTGGCCGACGCCCTCGCCGCGCGCGGCATGTCGGTGGTCCGGCCCGATATCGCCTCCCTGACGCCCCGACGCTCGATGCACGATCCGGCGTTCCTGACCGCCGTTGCCCTCACCCTGGCCAACGCCATCGATGCGGGCATTCCGCAGGAGCGGGGGATCGCGGTCGGGCAGGGCTGGGTCGGGATCGGGCACTCGGCCGGAGCCGCCGTGATCGTCCATGGCGCCGCCGTGCTGGCAGCTCGCCCGGGCCTTCCGGGCTCGCCCGCAGGACTCGTCCTGCTCGACCCGGTCGACACGGTCGGCGGGGTCCTGGCCCGTGCCCTCGCCGGGGTGCCGGCGGCGGTGCGGATCATCGCGTTGGCGTGCCCGCCCTCGCGGTGCAACCGCCGCGGCCGGACCGCGCGGTGGCTGGGCGCCACCGGTCGCGCGGAGGTGGTGCCGATGCCGGGGGTGTCCCACGGCGACCCCGAGCGGATCCCCGGATCGCTCGTTGCCGCCGACGTGGCGCCAGCCGGCCGCGCCATCCGATGGGCGTGCGGCCCGGCGGGGAGCCCGCAGAGCGTGGCCGAACTGGGGGAGGAGACCGTGCGTGCCGCCCGTTCATTTCTGTGACGGATGTGACGCTTGTGGCGTCTTGCCATATGTGAGGTTGACCTCTAACCTCATGGTCAGTTCCACCCCGGAAAGAAAACTCAACCTTAACGTGAGGTCGAGATCTGCGCTCGCCGAGCGCAGCGACTCAGGAGGACGCTCGTGAGTCGAACGCGAAGGGATGCAGCCGTGGCCGCACCACAGAACTACCTCGCCGTCATCAAGGTCGTCGGAATCGGCGGTGGCGGCGTCAATGCCGTCAACCGCATGATCGATGTCGGCCTCAAGGGCGTCGAGTTCGTCGCCATCAACACCGATGCCCAGGCACTGCTGATGAGCGATGCCGACGTCAAGCTCGACATCGGGCGCGAGCTCACCCGCGGCCTCGGTGCGGGCGCCGACCCCGAGGTAGGCCGCCAGGCTGCCGAGGACCACGCCGCTGACATCGAAGAGGTCCTGCGCGGAGCCGACATGGTCTTCGTCACCGCCGGCGAAGGCGGCGGCACCGGCACCGGCGGCGCCCCCGTCGTCGCGCGCATCGCCAAGTCGCTCGGCGCCCTCACCATCGGCGTCGTCACCCGACCGTTCGGCTTCGAAGGCCGGCGCCGTCAGTCGCAGGCTGACTCCGGGGTCGATGCCCTGCGCGCCGAGGTCGACACCCTCATCGTCATCCCCAACGACCGACTGCTCTCGCTGTCGGATCGCAACATCAGCGTGATCGATGCCTTCCGCCAGGCCGACCACGTCCTGCTCCAGGGCGTCTCGGGCATCACCGACCTGATCACCACGCCGGGCCTGATCAACCTCGACTTCGCCGACGTCAAGAGCGTCATGGCCGGGGCGGGTTCGGCCCTGATGGGCATCGGCTCGGCCAGGGGAGAGGAGCGGGCCGTCGAAGCGGCCAATGCCGCCATCTCCAGCCCGCTGCTCGAGGCCAGCATCGAGGGTGCCCACGGCGTCCTGCTGTCGATCTCCGGTGGGTCCGACCTGGGGCTCTTCGAGGTCAACGAGGCGGCTCGCATGGTCTCCGACGCCGCCCACCCCGACGCCAACATCATCTTCGGCGCCGTCATCGACGACACCCTCGGCGACGAGGTGCGCGTCACCGTCATCGCGGCTGGCTTCGACGGCGGCACGCCGCCGGCGCGTCGCACGCAGCCGGTGACCAAGCGCATCGCCGAGGAGACACCACTGGCTGCCGCGGTGGCAGCGAAGCAGTCGGCGTCGTCCGACAGCGCCGAGATCCCCGTCACCCCGGAGCCGCCGAAGCGTCCCGTGCAGCAACCCCGCACGATCGTCTTCGACGACACCGGCGACGACCTGGACGTGCCCGACTTCTTGAAGTAGTCGCGCATGGGGGTCGTGGCCCGCGGGCGCGTGGAAGAAGGCGACCTCTCGGTCGAGTGGGCATTCACGGATCGACATGACGGTGTCAGCCTGGGGCCCTACTCATCGCTCAATGTCGGTGGCAAGGTCGACGACGATCCCATCGCCGTGGCGCGCAATCGCGCGATCGCGGCGTCCTATGTCGGAGCCGATGCGCTCGCCCGGGTCCATCAGGTGCACGGCCGCGACGTGGTGCGGCTCGACCGACCCCTCGACGAGCCTCCGCCGGCCGATGCGGCCATCACGTCGACGCTCGGCCTTGCCCTGGCGGTGCAGGTAGCCGACTGCGTGCCGCTGCTGCTGGCCGATCTGCCCGGAGCACAGGTCGCTGTCGTCCACGCCGGCTGGCGCGGGGTGGCCGCCGGCGTCGTCGATGCGGCGCTGGATGCCCTCGCGGCGTCCGGTCCGGTGCGCGCCTGGATCGGCCCGGCGATCTGCCCCGGCTGCTACGAGGTCAGCGAGGAGGTGCGCGACGAGGTCGCGGCCGCCGCCCCCGAGGCTGCCGCCACGACTCGTCAGGGCACGCCGGCCGTCGACATCCGGGCGGGGGTCATGGCACAGCTCGCCGCCCGCGGGATCGCCGGCGAGCTGATCGGCGCCTGCACGTTCGAAAGCCCCGACCTGTACTCCTTCCGCCGCGACCAGGTGACCGGGCGACAGGCGGGCGCCATCGTCATGAGGCGCGAGCATGGCTGACGCTCGTACGGCGGAGATCGCGGCCAACCTGGCCGACGTACGCGAGCGGATCGCGAATGCATGCACGGCTGCCGGTCGTGATCCCCGTGAGGTCACCCTGGTGGTCGTCACCAAGACCTGGCCGGCCGACGACGTCGTGCGCCTGGCTGAGCTCGGCGTGACCGACGTCGGGGAGAACCGCGATCAGGAGGCCGCACCGAAGGCCGACGCCACGCGCGAACTCGACCTGACCTGGCACTTCATCGGCCAACTGCAGACCAACAAGGCGGCCGCGGTGGCCCGCTACGCCGATGTCGTCCACTCCGTCGATCGCCTCGCGCTGGTGCAGGCTCTGGAGAAGGGGGCCGCCAAGGCCGGCCGCACGCTGGACTGCCTGGTGCAGGTCAACCTCGACCCTGATGCGACGCCGGAGACCGGGGCGCCCGGACACCGCGGGGGAGCCGCGGCCGACGAGGTTGCCGATATCGCCGCGGCCATCGACTCGGCCGAGCAACTTCGACTGCGCGGTGTCATGGGGGTGGCGCCGCTGGGTGCCGACCCGGCGCCGCCATTCGCTCGCCTGGCCGATGCCCTGGCGGCCCTGCGCGTGGACTACCCCGCTCTGGACGTCATGTCCGCGGGCATGTCCGACGACCTGGAGCAGGCGGTCGCGGCGGGTGCGACACACCTGCGCGTGGGGAGTTCGGTCCTGGGGAGCAGGGCTTCGCGCGGGTAGTGTGAGCGAAGGCTGGGCGCGGCGTCCGGCTACGAAGGGGAGTGCCATGGCGGGCGCGATGCGCAAGATGGCGGTCTACCTCGGACTCGTGGAGGACGAGAGCGACCGCCACGAGGGCTACCTCGAGGAAGACGAGTGGGAGTACGACGAGCCCACCCCGCAACGCCGCACGCGCACATCGGATCGACCCGAGCGCTCGGAGCCACGCGCCGTCACGGTGATGGACCCCAACCAGCCGCGGCGAATGTACCGCGACGAACCCACCAACGTCTCGACGATTCCCGGTCCCTCGGTGCGCACGGTGCCCTCGGCGCCGACGCCCGCGACCGATCTCTCGCGCATCACGACCATTCACCCGCACACCTACAACGACGCCCGCCGCATCGGCGAGGAGTTCCGCGAGGGTGTGCCGGTGATCATGAACCTCACCGAGATGGAAGACGGCGACGCCAAGCGCATCGTCGACTTCGCTGCCGGTCTCGTGTTCGGCCTGCATGGCACGATCGAGCGCGTCACCAACAAGGTGTTCCTGCTGTCCCCTGCCAATGTCGAGGTCGGCGCAGAGGCGCGGGCCCAACTCGCGCAGACCGGCTTCTTCAATCAGAGTTAAAAGCGGAGCGCGGGTAGTCGCCGTGCGCGCGAGGACGCAGGAGGAGCCGTGGGCGTGGTCGGGCAGGTGCTCGCCACAGTCCTGTGGCTCTACTGGCTGGTCCTCATCGGCAGGCTGGTCTTCGACCTCGTGCAGATCTTCGCTCGCTCGTGGCAGCCGCG
>JBJTIQ010000037.1:0-4319 GCA_046095085.1 Actinomycetota bacterium
TAGTCGGCGAAGTCGGGCCCGACGGCGCCGACGAGCACGGGCTTGAGCCCCAGGCAGCCCATGCCGAACGCGATGTTCGGCGCGACGCCGCCCCGACGTACATCCAGGGTCTCGACGAGAAACGACAGAGAGATGCGGTCGAGTTTCTCTGCCACGAGCGAGTCGGCGAAACGACCCGGGAACGTCATGAGGTGATCGGTCGCGATCGACCCGGTCACGAGGATGGCCACGCGCAGGACCCTATCGGCAGGTCCGGGCAACTCCTAGTGGAACGAGTCGCCGCAGGCGCAGGAGCCCGTGGCGTTGGGGTTGTCGATCGTGAACCCCTGCTTCTCGATGGTGTCGACGAAGTCGATCGTGGCGCCGCCGAGGTAGGGGGCGCTCATGCGGTCGGTGACGACGTTGACTCCACTGAAGTCCTTGACGATGTCGCCGTCGAGGGAGCGGTCGTCGAAGAAGAGCTGGTAGCGCAGGCCGGAGCAGCCACCCGGCTGCACGGCGATGCGCAGCGTGAGGTCGTCGCGACCCTCGGCCTCGAGCAGCGCCTTCACCTTGGACGCCGCGGCGTCGGTCATGACGATGCCGTCGCCCGTGGTGGTCTCCGCGGTCATGTGATCCTCCCAGCCCTCTGTGTCTGCCCATCATCCATGGGGAATGGCACCTGTGCCAACACGACCCTCCCGGCAGGCATTCCCGGGGTGGGACAATGGCGCCATGTCGTTCACCGAGCCCGCGCCCACGCCGCTGGCCCTGCTCCTCCTCGGCCACGGGGCCGACCCCGACAGCGAGCGCGGTGTGGAGTGCCCTGGTGACCTCCCCCCGGCCAGCGACCCCGACCTCGTGGCGCGGGCGGCCGCCGCGAAGGCCGCCCTGGGCGACCGCCTCTACATTCTCGGCCACCACTACCAGCGTGACGAGGTCATCCAGTTCGCTGACACCACGGGCGACTCGTTCAAGCTCTCCCAGCAGGCGGCCGCGCATCCGGAGGCGGAGTTCATCGTCTTCTGCGGCGTTCACTTCATGGCCGAGAGCGCCGACATCCTCACCGCCGATCACCAGCAGGTGATCCTTCCCGACCTCGCCGCGGGCTGCTCGATGGCCGACATGGCCGCCATCCACCAGGTCGAGGCCGCGTGGGATGCCATCACGGCCGCCGGCCTGGCCGAGTCGACCATCCCCATCACCTACATGAACTCCGCGGCCGACATCAAGTCCTTCACCGGCCGCAACAACGGCTCGATCTGCACCTCGAGCAACGCCAAGCGTTCGCTCGAGTGGGCGTTCGAGCGCGGCGAGCGGGTGCTCTTCCTGCCCGATCAGCACCTGGGCCGCAATACCGCCGTACGCGACCTCGGCATGTCGCTCGACGACTGCGTGGTGTGGGATCCCCACCGGCCCACGCTGACGGCCGACGAGCTACGCGCCGCGAAGAGGATCCTGTGGCGCGGGCACTGCTCCGTGCACGGTCGATTCACGGCGGAGAGCGTCGACGACGTGCGCGGGCGCGTGCCCGGCGTGCAGGTGCTCGTGCACCCCGAGTGCCGCTACGAAGTGGTGGAAAAGGCCGACCTCGTGGGGTCGACCGAGTTCATTATCAAGACGATCGCCGACGCACCGGCCGGCAGCGCCTGGGCGGTAGGCACCGAGCTCAACCTCGTGCGCCGGCTCGCCCTGCGCCATCCCGATAAGACCGTGGTGTTCCTCGACCGTGACGTCTGCTTCTGCTCGACCATGAACCGCATCGACCTGCCCCACCTGGTGTGGGCACTGGAAAACCTCGTCGACGGCCGCGTGGTCAACCGCATCACCGTCGACGACGACACGGCGCACTGGGCGCGCGTGGCACTCGACCGCATGCTCGCCCTCCCCGGCGTCGGCGCCAAGGACTAGGGCACCCCCGCTCCCGGCCACTCTCGGCGCGCGCCGTCGACCAAACGGCTGCTCCCGGCACTCGCCGTCGACCAAATGGCGGCCGATCGGTCGACGCCCGTGGGGTGGCCACTCCCCTCCCAGGCGTCGGCTCAGGCTGTGGATGACCAACGCCGCACGACGCATCCCTCGGGCATGGTCAGAGGATGTCCATCCGCGAGACTGCCGCGCAGGTTGCTGCCCTCGGCGCCGGCGCGCCAGTCCGCATGGCCGACGCCCTCATAGCGGGCATCACGAGGAGCGCCCTGCGGGCCGCCTGCGATGGCGGCCTGCTCATGCGCCCAGCGCATGGCTTCATCGCTCCGGTCAACACCGTGCGCGACGACGCCAACGCCGCATTCATCGCTCGATGCCGGGCTCTCCTCGACCGTCGACCACATGCCGTGCTCAGTCACTGGACCGCTGCCAACATCCACCGATTGCCTGTTGCTGGGCGTAGCAGTCACACGATCCACTGCACGGATCCCAACCCGCGGAGCCTCCCCGACGTGGTCGCTCACCGGGGAGTAATTCCCACGTCTGAGGTCGTCGAGGTCGACGGACTCCGAGTGACGTCCCTCCTTCACACATCCGTGGACATTGCGAGGTCGTCGCCATTGCCCCACGCGCTCGTCACGATGGATGCCGCTCTCAGGTTGCGCACCATCGCGCTCAACAAGGAGGTCGGCCGACCTGACCACAGGCGAGTGGAGGACCCATTCGCCCAGGATCAGGCGACGGCCGAACTTCAGGCACTCGCGGCGCATTGCGCGGGACGATCAGGCGCAAAGAGCGCCCGCGAGGCTGCGCGGGCCGCGTCCCCGCTGGCGGAATCGCCCGCAGAATCGTGGTCACGGGGCCACTTCCTACTGGCAGGAATCGTCCCGTTGGGGCTCCAGGTACGCATGGTCGACGCCGACGGCCGTGAACGACGGCTCGACTTCCTCCTGGCCGATGGACTGGCCGGCGAAGTCGATGGGCTGGTCAAGTACGACGGGGATGGGGGTGCGCAGCGGCTGCGAGATGAGAAGACTCGTGACCTGCTGCTCGAACGCGTCGGCGTCCGCACGCTCCGATGGACGGGCGTCGAAGCCTTCCGAGATCCGGCAGATGTGGTCCGGATGATCGGTCAGGCCATCTCGTTGCACCGGGCGGCCAGGACAGATCGACTCCGGTAGATCCGGATAGCTGCACCGGTCTTCGTCGACCATCTGGCGGCCATCTCGTCGACGTATAGGTGGGACAGCAACCACTCCGTCGACGTACGGTCGGGACAGCGGCCATCTCGTCGACGTTTGGACGGCACGGCCCCTACGTCACGGCCTCCGGGGTGAAGAGGCGTGGGGAAAGGGAGGGCGCCTAGGCCATTCCGGGGGCATCCCACACGGGGAACCAGCGCGTGAGGTCGCTCTCCCACGGGAGCTCCCCCTGCACGAGGTCGCGCACGCGTAGCTCGGTGACCGAGTCGCGCCGCTCCCCCGCCTCGGGCGCGAAGGGATAGAAGGTGCCCCGCTTGAACAGGTAGACCAGTGCGAGCATGCGGCCGTTCGGATCCCGGAAGGGCACGAGAGTGCACAGCAACTGCGGGCCGAATCCGTGCTCGGCAAGCGTGACGTTGACCGCGTGCAGGTCGGTCACGACCGACGATACGTCGGGCGGATCGGTCGTCACGACCAGCCACGTGTAGCCGAAGGCGTCTTGCACCACCTTGATCGGCGGACCGCCGTCCGCATCGAGGAGCGCGCGCACCTCCGCCTCGATATCGGCGAACGCGCGGCCCTCGGCGGCGCGGAAGGCCACGGCACCCTGGCCGGTGGGCACCAGGTCGAGGGACACCTGCAGGGTGATCGCGGCGGTCGGCACCGCGAAGAGTGCGTCGAGATTCGGGCCGCGGGACTTGCGCCGGCCGAAGAGGCCGTCGAGGACGCCCACTAGCGCTCGCCGAGATCGGTGGCGATGCGAGCGAGCTGATCGAGGCGCTTCTGCAGGGGCGGGTGCGTCGACAGCAGCGACTCCAGGCCAAAGCCTCCTCCGCCGCCCTTGGAGAACGCCGGCACGAACGCGAACGACGCCACCGGTTCCATCTGGCGCAGGTCGCGCGTGGGGATGGCGCCCATCTCGCCGGTGACCTTCTGCAGCGCCCGCGCCAGGGCGGTGGGCTTGCCGGTCACTAGGGCGGCCCCGCGGTCAGCACCCAGCTCGCGATAGCGGGACAGCGCCCGGATGAGCAGGAAGGAGATGAGGTAGACGAGCACGCTCACGAGCATCACCACGAGGAACACGATCGCGGTGTTTTGGTCTCTGCGGTCGCGCATCATGGAGCCCCACATCGCCGAGCGCACCATGAAGCCCGCAAGGATCGCGGAGAACGACGCGATCGTCATGACGGTGACGTCCTTGTGGGCGACGTG
>JBJTIQ010000038.1:0-6785 GCA_046095085.1 Actinomycetota bacterium
GTGGCCCTTTGGGCTGCGCGACACGCCGTGTCGGCGCAGCACAACCCGCCACTCAACGGGTCAGTCCTAGGGCCTAGCCTGCGTCCATGGCCAAGGCAGCGCTGTCCTACCAGTGCAATGCCTGTGGGGCGACGTCCCTGCGCTGGGTGGGCCGCTGCCCCAAGTGCCAGGAGTTCGGCACGGTGGTCGAGATCGCTGCCACGCCCGCGACCAAAGCGGCCAAGTCCGGCAAGGCCGTTGCCGCCGTGCGCCCCGCGCAGCCGGTCACCGAGATCGCCGATGAGCGCGTACGCCGGCTCCCCACGGGAGCGGGCGAGTTCGATCGCGTCGTCGGCGGCGGGCTCGTCGCCGGACAGGTGGTGCTGGTGGCGGGCGAGCCCGGCGTCGGCAAGTCGACCCTGCTGCTGGCCGTCGCGCACGCCTTCACTCAGCGCAATCCCGGCACGGTCCTCTACGCCTCGGGCGAGGAATCGGCCGACCAGATCGCGCTGCGCGCGCGACGCATCGGGGCCGTCTCCGAGCGCCTGCTCGTCACCGACGACAACGACCTCTTCGCCATCCTCGGCCAGGTCGACCACCATCGGCCCGCGCTCGTCATCGTCGACTCGGTGCAGACCATTTCCAGCTCCGAACTCGAGGGGCGGGCGGGCGGCGTCTCGCAGGTGCTCGAGGTGACCCAGGCCCTCACCCGCACGGCGAAGCAGCGCGGCCTTCCGCTCCTGCTCATCGGCCAGTCCACCAAAGACAACTCCGTCGCCGGGCCGCGTGCTCTCGAGCACCTCGTCGACACCGTGCTCACCTTCGAGGGTGAGCGCACCACCGCGCTGCGGCTGCTACGCGCCGCCAAAAATCGCTACGGCCCGGCCGATGAGATCGTCGCCTTCGAGCAGACCGACACGGGCCTGGCCGAGGTCGTCGATCCGTCCGAACTCTTCCGCGGTCAGCGCGATACGCCGGTCCCGGGCACGTGCCTGACCGTGACGATGGAGGGGCGGCGCCCGCTCCTGGCGGAGATCCAGGCGCTGGTGTCACCCGATGGCGGTCCGGTGGCGCGGCGCACGGTGACCGGTCTAGACACGACCCGAGTGGTGACGCTGGCGGCGGTGACGGCGCAGTCAGGTGCAGGGATGAAGATGCTGTCGCAGCGCGACATCTTCGTCGCCACCGTCGGCGGGGCGCAGATCTCCGACCCGGGAGCCGACCTTGCGGTATGCCTGGCGATCGCGTCAGCTCAGCTCGAGACGGCGATTCCTGGCGACGTGCTGGCGATCGGCGAGATCGCGCTCTCCGGCGATGTGCGGCCGGTGCCCTTCCTCGCGCAGCGCGTCGCCGAAGCCCGGCGGCTTGGCTACAAGCGCATCCTCGTGCCCGCGGGCTCCCGTGACCGCGTCGACGGCGTCATCGAGGTGCGCCATCTAGAGGCCGGCCTGCGCGCGATCAAGGGTCACGCCGAGGCCGCACGCCAACCCGGCTCCCGCTAGGGCCTGAGCACCACGACCTTCGACTTTGCGGGCCCGGCGGGCCGGATACGCTCGACACCACCAAGACGAGGGGGAAGCGTGCCACCCGAGGGCAACACCGACGCGCTCATGCGCGAGGTCCTCGCCATGGTCGCTCCCGGCACCCCGCTGCGCGACGGACTCGAGCGCATCCTCCGCGGACGCACGGGCGGCCTGATCGTCCTGGGCGAAGACGGCTCCCTCGATCACATCGCCCGCGGCGGATTCGACATCAATGCCGACTTCATGGCCACGCGCCTGCGCGAGCTCGCCAAGATGGACGGCGCCATCATCCTCGAGCGCGACGCCAGCCGGATCCTGCGCGCCAACGTCGCGCTCTTCCCCGATCCCTCGCTGCCCACCGACGAGACCGGCACGCGCCACAGCACCGCCGACCGCGTCTCGAAGGAGACGGGAATCCCCGTCGTGTCGGTGTCGAAGTCCATGAACACCGTCGCCATCTATGTCTCTGGTCGGCGCCACGTGCTCGAAGAGTCGTCGACGATCCTGGCCCGAGCTAACCAGGCGCTGGCAACGCTCGAGCGCTACAAGACACGTCTCGACGAAGTCAGCGGCACCCTCTCCGCGGTCGAGATCGAAGATCTCGTCACCACGCGCGACGTCGTCGTGGTTGCCCAGCGCCTCGAGATGGTGCTGCGCATTGCCCGCGAGATCGAGGGCTATGTCATCGAACTCGGCAGCGATGGTCGACTCGTAGCACTCCAGCTCGAGGAGCTTGTCGCGGGTATCGACAAGGAGCGCGTGCTGGTGCTTCGTGACTACGTCCCAACGGGCGGGCAGCGCCAGCGCAAGGTCGACCGGGCGATCCAGCAGCTCGACGCGTTGACCGGTAGCGACCTACTCGACCTAGGCACCGTCGCACGCGTCATCGGCTTTGCTGCCGGCGAGGACTTCCTCGAGCAGTCGGCAAGCCCCCGCGGCTACCGGTTGCTTGCGCACATTCCCCGGCTTCCCGACACGATCATGGACCGCCTCGTGGTGAAGTTCGGCTCGCTGCAGCGGCTGCTGGCCGCCAGCATCGAGGACCTTCAGACGGTGGAGGGTGTCGGCGAATCCCGGGCGCGCTCCGTGCGCGATGGACTCTCTCGCCTGGCCGAGAGCGGCGTACTCGACCGCTACGTCTAGTCGACTACTCCAGGCGCAAAGCGCTGGGGGCGCTGGTGATCTCCCCGTTGCGCCCGATCACGGTGTATTCGCCGGCCTCGGCCATGGGCATGTCGGGCGGGCAGCCCGCCTCCGACAGGTAGCCATCCCAGGCCAGTTGGGTCTCGAAGGCCTCGCCGCGGTCGAGGGTGATGATGTCCTTCTCGTCGCTGGGATTGCAGTCGTCGCTCGACCACACCCGCCAGTCGCCTGAGGTGATCTGGAGCTCATTGGCACCGGGCCCGATGTCGCGCTTACACGCAACCATGCCGATGTTGGTGACCATCAGCGTGAGAGTCGGCGTGGATCCGACCGGGTAGATCGCCTCCTCGGCACTGGCCTCGACGAGGATGCTCTCTTCGAGGCATTCCACCGGCTTGGTGTCGGTGGGCGAGGGTGACGGCGACTGCGACGTCGGCCCGGGATCAGGGGTGGGCGAGGCGCTCTCGGAGGTCGGCGCAGGGGTCGGCGTGGGCTCGGGCCCGGCATCTCCCCCGCCGCTGGAGCGCCCGAAGATGAGCCACCACAGCAGGATGAGAATGAGCAGGAGGACGACGATCACGATGATGAGCCGGCGCCAGTAGACGCCGGGCGGCTCGGGCCCCGTGGGCCAGATCACCGTGCTCACGGGTCAGCACGCTACCCGCTACCCCCGGGGGCCATGCCACCATCGGCCCCGATGCCTCGTGGAAATGACCCCGGTCACGGGGGTCCGCAGAGCCCCGCCCTGGCGGGGTGGTTCGCCCGCGTGGGGCGGCCCCTTCCCTGGCGGCGCCCTCCGCGCCCCGGCCCCGGCCCGCACGGCTGGGGGGTGCTGGTGGCGGAATTCATGCTCCAGCAGACGCCGGTCGACCGCGTCATCCCGGCATGGACCGCCTGGCTCGAGCGCTGGCCGCAGCCGGCGGACCTGGCCGCCGACTCACCGGCCGAGGCCATCCGTGCGTGGGGTCGGCTCGGCTATCCACGGCGAGCGAAGCGACTGCACGAGTCAGCCGTCGCCATAGTCGAACTCCATGACGGGCTCGTGCCCGATCAGCACGACCAATTGCTCGCCCTTCCCGGTGTCGGCGACTACACCGCCGGCGCCGTCCGCGCATTCGCCTACGGCCACGCAGCCTTGGCGCTCGACACCAACGTGCGCCGAGTGCTCGCCCGCCACGACCTGGGTGTGCCCGATGCCACAGGATCGGTGAGCGTCGCGGAGCGACTTCGCGCCGCCGAACTCATGCCGTCGGATCCCGCCGAAGGATCAGCATGGATGGCGGCAGTCATGGAGCTCGGCGCCCTCATCTGCTCGAGCCGGGCTCCCCGATGCGAGGCGTGCCCGGTATCGGGGGACTGTGCCTGGCTCGCGCGCGGACGACCCGACGGGCTGGCCAAGCGGCGCCAGCCGGCGTACGACGGCTCCGATCGCCAGGCCCGCGGCGCACTGCTCGCCGTGCTGAGGGAGAGCACGGCACCGGTGAGCCAGGGTGCGCTCGACCTCGCCTGGCCCGATGCAATCCAGCGAGCCCGGGCCCTCGACGGGCTCGTGGCCGACGGACTCGTCGTGCCAGCACCGCGCAAACGCTGGTCGCTGCCCACCTAGCGAAGTGGCTAGGGCATGGGGGTGGATTCGTTGACGAGGGGGACCCGATCAGACACGCGCACCGCGGTGCGCTCACCCATGGGATCGTCGAGCGTCGCATCGACCCACGTGCGGTCACCGGCGATACCGATGCCCGCGCACTCCTCGGCGCCGCGCGGAGCTGCCCGCACCGCCGACACCTCGATGACATTGGGACGCTCGATGATGCGCACCAGCACTTCATCGCCCGTGCAGAGCCCGGACTCGGGCAGGGCTACTGCGACCTGGATGACCCGCGGATCAGGCGTGGTGCGCCACGCGACGGCATTGAGCGGCGTCTCGGCGGTGCCCAGCGCTCTTAAGGGACCGATACCGGCGACCAACCCGCCAGCCACGACGAGGGCGACGATGACCGCGATGCCGCCGAGCAGCCACGCCCAGAAGGCGGGCGTACGCCTCTTGCGGCGCGGCGCGTCGTACTCGCGCAGGCCGGGGATCAGCGGATCACGCGGCATGCGAGAGCCCGATCAGTCGGTGCCGGCGGTTTCGACGGGAGGCAGGTCGGGTACGTCGGCCCGAGGGTTGGACGTGAAGGTGAAGTCCTTGGTGCCGTCGTCGGCCGTGGAGACATCGACCAGCACGATTGAACCGGGCTGAATCTCACCGAAGAGCATCTTCTCGCTCAGCGGATCCTCGATCTCGCGCTGGATCGTGCGGCGCAGCGGACGCGCACCCATGGACGAGTCATAGCCACGCTCGGCGAGGAGCTCGCGCGCACTCTGGGTGAGATCGAGCGAGATGTCGCGATCCTTAAGCCGCTCGTCGAGGTGGTTGATCATCAGGTCGACGATCGAGACGATCTCGGTCTTGCTGAGTTGGTGGAAGACGATGACGTCGTCGATACGGTTGAGGAACTCCGGGCGGAAGTGCTGCTTGAGTTCCTGCTGCACCTTGGTCTTCATGCGCTCGTAGGCACTCAGGTCGTCGTTTTCGGGGGCGAAGCCCATCATGACGCCCTTCGACACATCGCGGCTGCCGAGGTTGGTCGTCATGATGATGACGGTGTTCTTGAAGTCGATCACGCGGCCCTGGGCGTCGGTCAGACGACCCTCCTCGAGCACCTGCAGAAGCGAGTTGAAGATGTCGGGGTGGGCCTTCTCAACCTCGTCGAAGAGCACGACGGAGAACGGCTTGCGGCGCACCTTCTCGGTGAGCTGGCCGCCCTCTTCGTAGCCGACGTAGCCGGGAGGCGAGCCGAAGAGGCGTGACGCGGTGTGCTTCTCGGAGAACTCGCTCATGTCGAGGGCGATCAGAGCATCGTCGTCGCCGAAGAGGAACTCCGCGAGCGCCTTGGACAGCTCGGTCTTGCCCACACCCGAGGGGCCCGCGAAGATGAAAGAGCCCGACGGACGCTTGGGGTCCTTCAGACCGGCGCGCGTGCGGCGAATCGACTTCGACAGTGCCTTGATGGCCTGGTCCTGGCCGATGACGCGACGGTGCAGCTCCTCCTCCATGCGGATCAGGCGGGCAGCATCGTCTTCGGACAGATCAGTGACCGGGATGCCGGTCATGAGGGCCAGCACCTCGGCGATGAGGCGCTCGTCGACCTCGGCGACGACGTCCATGTCGCCGGACTTCCACTCGCGCTCGCGCGTGGACTTCTCGGCCAGCAGGTTCTTCTCGTCATCACGCAGGCGCGCAGCGAGCTCGAAGTCTTGGGAGTCGATCGCAGACTCCTTCTCACGGCGTACGTCGGCGATGCGCTCGTCGAATTCGCGCAGGTCGGGCGGCGCGGTCATGCGACGGATGCGCAGGCGCGAACCGGCCTCGTCGATGAGGTCGATGGCCTTGTCGGGCAGCTGACGATCGGAGATGTAGCGGTCGGACAGGCGGGCGGCAGCCGAGAGGGCGCCGTCGGTGATCGACACGCGGTGGTGCGACTCGTAGCGGTCGCGTAGGCCCTTGAGGATCTCGACGGTGTCGGAAACATCGGGCGCCTGCACCTGGATGGGTGCGAAGCGACGCTCGAGCGCGGCGTCCTTCTCGACGGATTTGCGGTATTCGTCGAGGGTCGTGGCGCCGATTGTCTGCAGCTCGCCGCGGGCCAGCATGGGCTTGAGGATGCTCGCGGCATCGATCGCGCCTTCGGCGGCACCGGCACCGACGAGGGTGTGCATCTCGTCGATGAAGAGGATGATGTCGCCGCGGGTGCGGATCTCCTTGAGCACCTTCTTAAGGCGCTCCTCGAAGTCACCGCGGTAGCGGCTGCCGGCGACCAGCGCGCCCAGATCGAGGGTGTAGAGCTGCTTGTCCTTGAGGGTCTCAGGCACCTCGCCGCGAATGATGTTTTGCGCGAGCCCCTCGACGATGGCGGTCTTGCCGACGCCGGGCTCGCCGATGAGCACTGGGTTGTTCTTGGTGCGGCGCGACAGCACCTGCATGACGCGCTCGATCTCCTTCTCACGCCCGATGACGGGGTCGAGCTTGCCCTCGCGTCCGGCCTGGGTGAGGTTGCGGCCGAACTGGTCGAGCACGAGCGAGGTGGACGGAGTGCC
>JBJTIQ010000039.1:0-13355 GCA_046095085.1 Actinomycetota bacterium
CGCTTTCACCGCCCGCATGGAGGAGGAGCTCGACTCCATCGCCAGCGGCGACTCGCATCGCAATCAGCGACTGGAGACCTTCTGGCGCGGCGGTCACATGGACGGCGCCGAGTTCCGCGGCGTGCTCGAACTCTGCGCCGACCTCGGTGCGATCGATGCCCGTGGGCTGTCGACGTTTCCGATCACGGGCACCGACGCCGTGGTGCGCGTCGGTCGCTACGGCGCATTTGTCGAACGCGGCGAGGATCGCGCGTCGATTCCCGAAGACGTGGCCCCCGACGAACTCGATGCGGCCAAGGCCGAGGAGCTGCTCTCGCAGCCGTCGGGGGAGCGAGAGCTGGGCACGGATCCCGAGACCGGGCGCCTCATCATCGCCCGCGCCGGTCGCTATGGTCCCTATGTCTCGGAGGTCCTCGAGGACGGCTCGCCGAAGTCAGCCAAGCCCCGCACGGGCTCGCTCTTCAAGACGATGTCGCTCGACACGGTCACGCTCGAGGATGCGCTGCGACTGATCTCGCTGCCGCGCGTCATCGGCGTCGACCCGGCCGATGGCGTCGAGATCACCGCGCAAAACGGCCGCTACGGCCCCTATCTGCTCAAGGGCAAGGATTCTCGATCGCTGGCCTCGGAGGAGGCGATCTTCTCCACAACGCTCGACGAGGCACTGGCGCTGCTCGCGCAGCCCAAGCTGCGACGTGGTGCGGCGTCTGCCCCGCCGTTGAAGGAGCTCGGCAACGACCCGGTGAGTGAGCGCCCAGTGGTGCTGAAGGAGGGGCGCTTCGGGCCCTACGTCACCGATGGTGAGGTCAACGCCTCGCTGCGCCGCGATGACGACCCCGAGACCATCACGCCGGACCGCGCCTACGAACTCCTTGCCGATCGTCGCGCTCGCGGCCCGGTGAAGAAGACGGCCAAGCGCTCACCGGCGAAGAAGGCAGCCAAGAAGGCCCCGGCGAAGAAGGCCGCGAAGAAGGCCCCGAAGAAGACTGCGGCGAAGAAGACTGCGGCGACCAAGGCGGCTCCCGCCGTGACCACGGCCGCGGTCATGGCGGCATCCCCGCCGCCTGGTTTCTAGCCGCCCCGCTTCCGGGCTTCTTGCCCATCCCCGCTTTCACCCTCCAAACGGCCGCCATTCGGACGGGAAACCGGCCTCCTGGGCGGCCGAATCGAGGGTGAAAGCGAAGGGGAGGGGCCTCTGGCGGCGGGCGTGGGACCGTTTGTCCCGCACGGTGGGAGAGGCGACTCCGGCGGGCGCCGTAGGCTCGCGCTGTGATCGAAGGCCCCAATGCGCCCGGGCTCTTCCTCGTCTTCGAGGGCGGGGAGGGAGCCGGCAAGTCCACGCAGTCGGCGGCCCTTGCCGACTACCTTGTGGCTCGAGATCACCGCGTGGTGCGTACACGCGAGCCGGGGGGCACCCCCGCCGCCGAGGCGATTCGCAGCATCCTCCTCGATCCGGCAAACACCGGACTCGACGACCGCGCCGAGGCCCGGCTCGTTGCCGCTGCGCGCGGTGACCATGCCGCTCGCGTCATCCGCCCGGCCCTCGAGCGCGGCGACATCGTGATCAGCGATCGCTTCATGGACTCCTCGATCGCCTATCAGGGAGTCGGTCGAGATCTCGGGCTTGAGCGTGTGGCCGAAATCAGCCTCTGGGCGACCGCAGGGTTGCGTGCCGACCTGACGATCCTGCTCGACGTCGACCCGCAGATCGGACAGGCCCGTGTGGTCGGCCCTGATCGACTGGAGTCCGAGCCGCTCGAGTGGCACCGTCGAGTGCGGCAGGGCTTTCTCGACATCGCGGCCGCAGATCCCGGGCGCTACCTCGTGCTCGATGCCTCGCGCCCGGCCGAGGATCTCGCGGTGGAGAGCGCCGTGGTGGTCGAGGGATTGGTGCAGGACCCCTGATGTCGGCGTGGGATGCGCTTGTGGGCCAGGACGCGGCCGTCGACGAACTCTCTCGGGCGGCGCAGGCTGCTGCCCTCGGCGCCAAGGCCGGACAGGGCATGACGCACGCGTGGCTCATCACCGGTCCGCCCGGCTCGGGCCGGTCGACAGCGGCCGCAGCCTTCGCCTCGGCGCTCCAGTGCCCCGACCTCGGGTGCGGCATGTGCGCGATCTGCCGGGGCGCTCGCACCGGCACGCATCCCGATGTCGAGATCGTGCGCTCCGAGACGTTGAGCTACAGCACCGATGACGCACGCGAGCTCATCGCGCGCTCATCGATCGTGCCCGCTAATGCCCCGTGGCATGTCGTCATCGTCGAAGACGCGGATCGCTTCACGGATCAAGCGGCCAACGTCCTGCTGAAGGTCCTCGAGGAACCTCCACCCCACCTGGTGTGGATCCTCTGCGCTCCCAGTCCAGAAGACGTCCTGCCGACCATCCGCTCGCGCGTACGCGCGGTGACCCTGCGAACGCCATCGACGTCGGAGGTGGCCGTGGCCCTGCAGGAGCGCTATGGAATCGACCCGGCCATGGCCGCCTTCGCGGCTCGTGCATCGCAGGGCCACATTGGCCGAGCTCGGGCGCTCGCTACCGATGAGGGTGCCCGCCTTCGGCGACAGGAGATCCTGCGCATTCCGGGGGCGCTACGCGATCTCTCGGCCTGTTTCATCGCCGCGGGAGAGTTGCTGTCCTCCGCCATGGAGGATGCGGCAGCCCTGACGGACGTCCTCGATGCCGAAGAGGAAGAGGACTTGCGTCGTGCCTACGGCGAGGGGGCAGAGGGCGTGACCAAGTCACGTCTGGACAGGCTGAGTTCCAAGCCGCTCAAGGACCTGCAGAAGATGCAGAAGAGTCGCCGTACTCGCGCGATCCGCGACCAGGTCGATCGCGCCCTTGTCGATCTGCTGTCGTACTACCGCGATGTGCTGGTGCTCCAAATGGGTGGTGGCGTAGCCCTCGTGAACGATGAGATGCGCACCCAGCTGCAGCAGGAAGCGGCCGCGAGCCCGGCCTCAGACACTGCCCGTCGGCTCGATGCGATCGAGCGCACGCGATTGGCCGTGCACGCCAACGGCGCTCTGCCCCTCGTCCTCGAGGGGCTCATGGTCGAACTGAAGGATCCGCTGGTCGCCGTTCGCTAGCGGTCGGGCCAGCCGAGTGACTCGGCGGTGCGCTGGAGTCCGTGCGTGTAGGCCGTCATGGCCTGCAGGGCCGGCCCGAGCACCTCGTCGGTAGAGCGCGCGATATCGGGTGCGGCCAGCATGGTTGCCGAGGCGGCCAGTAGTCGCTCGTATGTGCCGCACCCGGCCGCCAGCCTTTCGCGCACATCGACGGAGGCGACAGTCGCCGCCGCTTCGGCCTGCGTGCCAGGCATCTCGCGACGAATGCGATCGAGGACGGCCAATCGATCAACGAGTCCGTGGAGTGGAGGCGCTGCTTCGGCATCAGCACGACGCAACTCGCCGGCTGCCACG
The DNA here is from genome assembly GCA_046095085.1 of Actinomycetota bacterium. Classification (GTDB taxonomy): domain Bacteria; phylum Actinomycetota; class Actinomycetes; order S36-B12; family S36-B12; genus Mxb001. The sequence continues at coordinate 3,420 of JBJTIQ010000039.1, forward strand.
GGATGAAGCTGCTGCATGGTGGCGATCACCTGGGCCAGTTGCAGGCGCAGCGCGTTGAGCCGTTGGGCCTCGCTTGCGCCGATGGCCGACGATGGCACCGGAGCCGGCGGAGGTGGCGGCACGGCGGGCCGCGGCTCGGGGGGAAGGGAGGATCGGGCGCGCTTGGACGCGATGGCGACGACAGCGCCGACCACCGCGGTGCCGATCCACATCCACGACGGGCCATAGACCGCCGTCTGCGACGTCGCGGCCTCGGCAATGACGTCGATCGCCCCGATGGTGCCGGCGACCCCTGCCACCGCGGCTCCGGCCGTGACCTGGGTCTGGAGGCGTCGATCGCGGCGCCGATAGCGGTTCGTCTCGCGTCTGGCCTGGGTGGCCAGACGGTCATGTTCAGCCTGCAACTGACGGGCCTGGGGAGTGGGGCGCTGCGCGCGTGCTATCCGCCAGGCCTCGACCACATCAAGGCCGCGCGCGATGCCCGACTGCACCATGCGAGCGAACTTGTCGCTGTCTGACGTGGCCACGCGTCCACGGTACGCCGGGAGGCAACAGCAGGGGCAGCCACGTAGCCTCAGGGGGTGAAGGCTCGACGGATCGCGGCTACCGCAGCCGCCGTCATCTCACTCGCTGCCTGTTCCCCTCCGTGGGCCGCCGATCCGACTCCGACTCCGACCCCGACGTTCTCGCCTCCCGTCCCCGATCTCGCGCGCTTCTACTCCCAAGCCCTGGAGTGGGAGCCGTGTGGCGACGATGAATGCGCGCGTCTGCTCGTGCCGGTGGACTACGCCGAGCCCCAAGGCGCCACTCTCGAACTCGCGCTGCTTCGCGTGCCGGCGGCCGGTGATCGTCAGGGAGTGCTGGTCCTCGATCCAGGTGGCCCGGGAGGAAGTGGCACCGAATACGCGGCCGCGCGCCAATACGTCGTCTCCGACGCGGTCCTGGACCGTTTCGACGTCGTTGGGTTCGACCCCAGAGGGGTTGGCGAGTCCTCTCCAGTGCAGTGCGGGACAGACGCTGATCTCGATGCGCTCGTCGCCTCCGACGGCACTCCGGATACACCGGAGGAAGAGGCGGACAATGCGCGGCTGGCCGAGGAGTTCGTCGCGGCCTGCACGGCGCCCGTGCCGGGTCTCCTCGAGCACCTGTCGACGGCTGATGCTGCGCGCGACATGGATGTGCTGCGAGCTGCACTCGGCCAGTCGCGCCTCGATTACCTCGGGGTGTCCTACGGCACGCATCTAGGGGCCACCTACGCGGCCCTCTTCCCCCAAAACGTCGGACGATTCGTGCTCGACGGCCCGCTACCGGCCGAGTTGACGGCGGAGGAGGTGTCACTCGAACAGGCCCGGGGCTTCGAGGATGCGCTCATGCGGTTCATCGACGACTGCCTGGGTCGAGACGACTGCCCCTTCTCGGGAGATAGAGCAAGTGCTGTCACGCAGCTTCGTGGCTGGCTCGATGCCCTCGATTCCGAGCCCGCACCCACCGGCGACGATGCGCGACCCCTCACCGAGGGTGCCGCGACGTATGCCATCTTGATGATGCTCTACTCGCCGGAAACCGACTGGCCCAACCTGCGCCTAGCGCTGTCGGATCTGAGTCAGGGCGTGGGCATCACCCTCCAGCAACTGCTCGACTCGCGCATGCGCCGCGACGCCAATGGCGTCTACGCCAATAACTCAAGTGAGGCGTTCTACGCGGTGTCATGCCTGGATCGCCCGGTGTCAGGCGGCGCTGAGTCGGCGCGCGAGCTCGCTGACGTGTGGAAGGCCGAGTTGCCTGTGCTCGGCGAGTACTTCGCCTGGGGCAATCTGCCTTGTGCGACCTGGCCGGTGCCCGTCGTGCCCCCAACTCTGCCCACGTCCCCGCTACCGCCGATGCTCGTCGTAGCCACCACCCACGATCCCGCGACTCCGATCGCCTGGGGGCCGGTGCTTGTCGAACAGTTGGGAAGCGCGACCCTTCTCGTGCGCGACGGAGATGGTCATACGGCGTACCGCGAGGGCTCTGAGTGCATCGACGAGGCAATCGATGCCTTCCTGATCGACGGGGTCCTGCCAGAGCCGGGCACGGTGTGCACGTAGCCTTCGCACATGACGGGTGCGATGCCGCAGGCTCCGCAGGTTGACCTGCGCTCCGATACCGTCACGCACCCGACCACCGCCATGCGCGAGGCGATGGCGTCGGCACCGGTTGGGGATGATGTCTTCGGCGACGATCCGACCGTTATCGCGTTGGAGCGACGGGCGGCCGCTCTTCTCGGCAAGGAAGCGGCCCTTTTCGTGCCGACCGGCACGATGGGAAACCTGGTCAGCCTCATGGCGCACGTGCCGCGCGGGGGCGAGGTCATCGCGCCCGCCGAATCCCATGTCTTCAATGATGAGGCCGCAAACTACGCGGTGGTCGTTGGTGCTGGCCTACGACCGATAGCGGAAACCGAAGACGGACAACTACCCATCCAGTCGGTTGTCGACGCGATCCAGGATTCGACGGATCCCCACTGCCCGATCACCAGTCTCGTCGTGGTGGAAAACTGCCACGCCCACACGATGAGTCGGCCGATATCGCCGACCTACATGCGTGAGCTGCGATCCTCGCTGCCACACGGTCTACCCATCCATGTCGACGGCGCGCGGCTCTTCAACGCGGCCGTCGCTCTGGGAGTGCCCGTGAGCGACCTCGTGGCAGATGCCGACTCGGCGACCTTCTGCCTGAGCAAGGGCCTGGCCACCCCGGTGGGGAGTGTCGTCGTCGGCTCAGAGGCCTTCATCTGGCGTGCGCGACGCGCCCGCAAGCTCGTGGGGGGTGGCATGCGTCAAGCCGGCATCCTCGCCGCCGCGGGTCTCGTTGCGCTCGCCGACGGTCCTGACGGCACCGTTGCGCGGCTGGCCGATGACCACGCGATGGCGCGACGCCTTGCCGAAGGCCTCGCGCAGCAGGATGGCATCGTCAGCCCGGGTCACCTGGCGCAGCCGAGCGGTGCGTTGCTCGATCCGCAACGGGTCGTGACCAATTTCGTGCTCTTCGCGGTGGCCGGAGGTGTCGCGCGACGGGCGGCCTACCTGCAGGCGTTACGAGATCATGGCGTCGGAATGGTGTCGTACCCTCACGGGCAGATCCGTGCGGTGACCCATCTGGGCATCGGCGAGGCGGAGATCAATCGCGCGCTGGAGGCCAGTGCCAAGGCTCTCGCCGAGACGGCGTAGCGCGCCTCTCGCCCATCCTCGACCGTGCAGGTGTGCCCAACCTTCTCCCTAGGGTCGCTGGCACCCGTGCTCACTCGCGGTGGTGGAGGCTCAAACACTGAGGGCGATGGCCGCGCCGAGTGCCAGCGCGACGCCGAGACCCTGCACGCGCGTCATGCGTTCCTTGAGCACCCAGTGCGCCAGTAGCAAGGTGGCCGCCGGGTATAGGCAACTGATCACGCCCACCACAAGGAGTTCGCCCTCTTGCGCAGCGAGTTGAAACAGGCCGTTTGCGAGCGCATCCACGATGCCGGTGAGGACCGCGAGCCTCCAGGGGAACGGTCGCCATGACGCGGTGCCCTTGCGCGCTAGCAGAACCACGGCGATGACGACGAGGATGCCGGAACCGACGGCGCGACCCAGAGCTGCCACCCATATTCCTGATGTCTCGGGAGCGACGCCCAGGCCGGTCAGGTAGAGACCAATCAGCAGGCCGGCTGCGCCGGAGAGGATCAGCGCTTTCGGCGTCACGCGACGGTGGGGGCCGGGCTCGCGGCTAACAAGGATCACCGCCGCAATCGCGAGGATCATGCCGCCGACCGTCAGAACCGTGATCGTGTCGCCTTGAAAAATGCCCACGATGACGGGCACGAGCGCTCCGCCCAGGGCGGTCAGCGGCGACACGATCCCCATCGGTCCGAGGGCAAGTGCCGCGTAGAGCGGGAACATCGCGGCCAGACCGAACACGCCGACGAAGACGGACCAGCCGATGACGCTGGCGTCGATCGTGCCGGGGACGATGGTCAGGGCCAGGATGATGAGGAGCACCAGGCCCACCGGATAGGTCACGCAGATGACGCGAATCGCGCCCACGCGGCGTGTGGCCAGGCCCCCGGTGAAATCGGCCAGGCCCCAGAGCATGCTGGAGACGAGGGCAAGCAGCGGGCTCATGTGACCTCTTTCACGGATTGGCGCCCACTCTCTCAGATGACGGTTCGGTCAATGTTCTTGCTCGGCACTCCCGAGTGCAGTACGCCTAGGCCATGAGCGAATCTTCTGAGCGCCCGGTCTCCCAAGCGGGCGGTGCCGGGCTTCGACGGCGTACCTTCCTCGGTCTCGCGGCAGGGGCTGCCGCGGCCGTGCTTACCCCTCGGGGTGCGAGTGCGGCGCCGTCCGGAGGCGCGCGTCCGCGTTCGGCATGGCCGAGCCGCTCCCGCTGGCAGGAACTCCGTCGCCACGTGGGCGAGCGGCTCATCCGGCCGCAGCAGCCGTGGGCCAGGCTCGCGCCCGATGCGGTCGTGCCGGCCAAGTTCCGCAACCCGTGGTACCTCGAGGAGCAGGCGGGTGCCACGCAATCCACCGGAATGTTCAAGGCCTGGCAGTCGACGGCAAGTGAATACGCGGTGGCGGCCGAGAGCAGTGAAGACATCGTCGCCGCTGTGAACTTCGCGCGAGACAACGGCGTGCGCCTGGTCGTGAAGGGCACGGGTCACGACTACTACGGTCGGTCGTGCGGTCCGCGCAAGTCGCTCCTCATCTGGACCCACAACATGCGCAAGATCACGGTGCATGAGGAATTTCGGCCCCAGGGGGCGCCGCCCGGGTTGCCGGCGATACCGGCGGTCACCACGACTGCGGGCAATCGCTGGCTGGAGGCGTATACGGCGGCTTCGTCGTACGGATCTGAGAAGTACGACGGCCTCTATATCCAAGGTGGTGGCTGCACGAGCGTCGGCGCATGCGGCGGCTTCGCCCTCGGCGGGGGATTCGGCTCCTTCAGCAAGCGTTTCGGAAGTGGCGCCGGAGGGGTCCTGGAGATCACGGTGGTGCTGGCGAGCGGCAAGGTCGTGGTGGCCAACGATTACCAGAACTCCGACCTCTTCTGGGCGCTGCGAGGCGGCGGCGGCGGCACCTTCGGCGTGGTCACGCACATGACGCTCCTGGCTCATCCGGAGCCGAGCATCTCGGGCTGGATCTCTGGACCGATCACGGCCAAGTCCGACGCTGCCTTCGTCGAACTCCTGCAGCGCTATGTCGAATTCGCGGGTACCACGCTGATCGATCCCACGTGGGGCGAGGGCGTGATCCTCAATCCCGACTACGGCATGGCCCATGAGTTCGACAGGGGCCTCAACGTGATGCAGGTCGGATCGACCTTCCTCGACGTCTCCGTGGAAGCGGCAGAGGCGGCCTGGGAGCCGTTCCTCGCCCCGTTGAAGGCGCGGCCCGACGATTTCACCGTCAGTGTCTCCTTCAGTCAGCAGCCCTTCAAGAATCGCTGGCATCCCACCACCAATGAGGCGATCTTCGACACGCGCCGCAACGCACCGATGGGCTACTACTGGTGGAAGGGCAACGCATCCGAGGTGTCGGCCTACTGGGGCGCCTATGACGGGCGCGGCGTGCCGTGGACCATGACGCAGGGGAGCAATGCCAAGACGCTTGCCCAGGGTCTCTGCGACGCCTCGCGCACGTCGCTGATCCTGTGGCAGACCAACAAGGCGCTCTACGGCGAGCACCCGGAGGCCAAGGAGCGCGACCTCACCACCTCGATCAATCCGGCCGTCTTCGACAACGTTGCCTTCATCACCGTCGGGGCTTGGAAGCAGGGTAGGTACCCCGGTATCACCGGCCATGAGCCCTCGAAGTCCGAGTCGCAGGCACAGTTCGATGGGGTGATGGCAGCGTCTGCCCACGTTCACGAGGTGACCCCGGGTGGGGGGTCATATTCAAACGAGGGCAACTACTTCCAGGACAACTGGCAGCAGGAGTTCTGGGGCAGCAACTATGCGCGCCTGCTCAAGATCAAGAAGAAGTACGACCCCACCAACCTCTTCACCGTGCACAAGGGAGTGGGCAGCGAGGGCTACTAGCCGCTCTTGCGTCGGAACTCGCGCTTGCCACCGGCCTTGCCGGACTTCCCCGGCTTCGCGCTGCCGCCCGACAGATGAGCCTCCGAGCCAAACCCGGAGCGCTTCTTCTTCTGCTCCAACGCGTGGCGGAACATCTCCTTGGGGTCGTCGGAATGGAACCGCTCGGGGGCTGGCTCGGGCTGGGGCTCGGGTTCGGGCTCGGGGGGAGGGGCCGATGTCGACTCAGCAGCCTTCTTCGGCGCGGCCTTCTTCGCTGTCGCCTTCTTGGCGGGCGCTGCTGGCTTCTTCGCAGCCGTGGTCTTCTTGGCGGGGGCGGCCTTCTTCGCCGACGTCGACTTCTCGGTCATGGCGTCAGTCTGTCACTGTGGCCGGGTCGGCTATGCGGCGCCGATCGAGATGAGGGCGATGGCGTAGGAAGCGGGCAGCCCGAAGTCATAAATCAGGATGATCGTGTTGCCGGGCGCGAAATTCTTCTTCTGCACCATCTCGCGGACGTGGTTGACGCCCGCGAGGACCAGGAAGATCGACTGAGCCACCGCGATTGGCAGCCATGCCACGGACGAACTCGTCGCGGCGATGATGCCGGCGATGCCGAACCCGAGTGACGCAAAGGCGATTTCGTACTGGAAGCCATTGGTCTGCCACCCGATGGACGCAGCGGTCTTCTTGGCAAACACGCTGTGCATGACGAAGCTCGCCAAGAACATGAATCCGCCAGGTAGGAACAGCAGCCAACGCATGGCTGAGTCCATGAAGGTGTCGTCGGGGACTGCCCCGGGAGCCGCGACGTTGACCGCGGTGAGGATCCACGCGAGGACGAGGGTGAGACCGGGAATGACGATGCCCATGCGCGCACCCTAGGGCCGTCCCTACGATGCGGACGTGAGGACACTCGTCGTGGGCGCCGGGATTTCCGGCCTCCTGACTGCGCGCGGGCTAGCCCGCGCAGGAGCCGACGTCACCGTCCTCGAGGCAGCGGGCCGGGTAGGTGGGCGCACCTACGCCGAAGAGATCGGCCAGGGCGTATTCGATCTGGGCGGTCAGTGGATCGGCCCCTCTCAGCCGCGCATGACCGCATTGGCCGCCGAGCTCGGCCTCGCGACGTTCCCGACATACGACACCGGCCGCAAGGTCCTCGACGTCGACGGGCGAATCTCGACCTACGCCGGCGCCATTCCGTCGCTATCCCCGCTAAAGCTGGCCATCCTGCAGACGACTATCTGGCGCATCGATCGAGCAGCGCGCCGCGTGTACGCCCGGGATCCGTGGAATGCACCAGACGCGTCGAGCTTGGATGGCCGAACGCTCCAGGCATGGATGGCCGCCACGGTGCCCTCACAACTCGTCCGGGATGTCATGACGACCGCGATCCGGGTGATCTTCGGTGCCGAGCCACGAGACCTGAGTCTGCTATTCGCGCTCTGGTACATCGGCCAGGGAGGGGGCATCTTGAGCCTGGTGGAGATTCGCGATGCAGCACAGGCCACGAGATTCGTGGACGGCGCATTCGCGGTCTCGCAGCGACTCGCCGCAGGGCTCGGCGATGCCGTGCGACTGGATTCACCGGTCGAGGGGGTCGATTGGACCCCCGATGGGGTGATCGCGCGCACGCCGCACGAGGAGCACCGGGCCGATCGCCTCGTCATTGCCACCCCGTCCAACATGACCTCGCTCATCCGCTTCGCCCCCGAACTGCCCGCGTCGCGCCGCACACTGCAGCGACGCCTGCCGATGGGGGCAACCATCAAGTTCCATGCCCTCTACGAAAGGGCCTTCTGGCGCGAGGCCGGCCTCTCGGGTGAACTCGTGTGCACGTCCGGGCCGGTGTCTGTGGTTTTCGACAACACCAGCCACGATGGGCGGCAGCCCGCTCTCACCGGATTCTGTGTGGGCGAGGCCGCCCTGCGAGTTTCCGAGATGGCGGAGACAGAGCAGCGGCGTGTTTTCGAAGACGTGCTCGTCAGAGGATTCGGCGAGCAGGCGCGCTCCCACGTCACCTTCCGCATCAAGGACTGGACCCTTGACCCCTGGGTGCGCGGTTGCCCCACCGGGATCATGCCTCCGGGGGTTCTAGGCACGCACGGACCTGCCTTGCGTGCGCCGATCGGGCCCCTGCACTTCGCCGGCACTGAGACGGCACGTGAGTGGACGGGATACATGGAGGGCGCCGCCGAGGCCGCGGAGCGGGTGGTGGCGGAGATCCTCCCGTGAACGTCGTATCGGTGGCCAGCGACTTGAGGCGCGCGCGCGTTGCTACGACCTTCGCCTTCGCCGTGCAAGCGGTCAGCCTTGCCATCCTCGTCACGCGCACGCCGACCATCAAGTCGCGACTGGACCTGTCCGATGGCCAACTCGGGCTCCTGCTGGTGCTGGTGCCGATCGTGGCGGCGGTGGGCAGCGTGGTCGCCGGCACCCTGGCGCCCCGACGGGGGAGCCGGGCCGTCCTGCGGGTCTCCGGCCCACTCGTGCCACTCAGCGTGGTGGTGGTCGGCCTTTCGTGGAGCCTGTGGCTGACCGTCGCGGCCCTGGTCGCCTTCGGTATCGCGCTGGGTGCGACAGATGCGACCATGAACATGCAGGCGACATCCGTGCAGCACGGGCTACGGGCGCCCGATCATCTCCTCCTGCTACGCGTGGTTCAGCCTCGCCAGCCTGGTCGGTGCCGTGTTGGCGTCGGCCGCCGCGGCGATCGACATGTCGCTCGGGCTGTTCTTCCTCCTGTGTGCCGCGGTGATGGTGCCGATCCAGGTGATCGTCGGCCCGCGGCTCCTCGGCGACGTGTCGTTCGAGGAGCATCAGGGGAAGGCTGCCGTGCCGTGGCGGCCGATCATCCTCATTGGCCTCGGCCTGCTCTTTGCCAGCATCCTGGAGAGCGCCGCCACCAATTGGAGTGCTGTCTTCCTCACCGACGAGGTTGCGGCCACCGAGGCGATCGCGGCCCTCGGCTATGGCGTCTACTCGCTGGTCCTCCTGGTCTGCCGGGTCTTCATCGACCGCCTGGACATGCGAGTGGGGCCCGTGGCGATCATGCGCGCGAGCGCGGTGATCGGGGTCCTCGCCGTCGTGATCATCGTGGTGGCACCGTCCCCGGCGATTGCCCTCGTAGGGTTCGCGGTCCTCGGCCTCAGCGTTGCGCCCGTCTTTCCCCTCGCCTTCACGGCGGGCGCCTCGCACGATCCCGATAGGTCCGGTCGCGCGGTGGCGAGGGTCAACATCTTCAACTACGCCGGTGTCCTGTTGGGGGCTCCGCTCATTGGGGTAGTGGCGGAGTTCTCCGATCTGCGGATCGGCTTCGCCATCCTGATCTTCGCGCCGGTCGTCGTGATGGCCGTTGCCCGCTCCTACCGCACGGCGGGTGTCTAGAGGGTCTCCTCCAGGGCGCGGCGCATGACCCCGGCATCGAGATCGCGTCCGGTCCACAGCCGCGCATTGGTGAGCGCCTGATTGACGAGCATGCCCAGGCCCTGAAGGGTGGTCGCTCCCCGATCCGACGCGCGCTGCAGGAACTCGGTCTGGGGAGGGTTGGCTACCACGTCGGCGACGACCATCCCGGGATGGACCGTGGAGAAGTCGACGTCGGGTGTCTGCGTGCTGGGATGGAATCCGATCGATGTGGCATTGACGACGATGTCGGTGCCGGCGGGCACGGCGTAGGAATCGGTCCACTCGGTGAACCCTGCGGTGGCGGCGGTTCGGTCGGAGACCAGGGAGGCCAGTGCCTGTCCACGCGACGGCGTGCGGTTCACGATCTCGATGGCGGCGGCGCCCGCCAGCGCCGACTCGACAGCGATGGCACGTGCTGCGCCGCCCGCGCCCAGGATCACGAAGCGCTTGCCCGCGGGGTCGACGATGGTGCGGAGGGCGTTGACGAAGCC
>JBJTIQ010000040.1:0-3430 GCA_046095085.1 Actinomycetota bacterium
GGTGTTCCATCAGGATCTTGGTTCGTCGCCCCTGGGGCCGGTAGAACGTGGCCATGAGCATGTGGAGGTTGACGGTGAGCGAGTTCATGATGACGACCTCGTCGGGGGAGGCCCCGACAAGCCGGCCGGCGGGTTCCTTCAGGTCGTCGTCGTAGTCCTTCCAGGGCCGCGGTCCCTCGAGTTGCCCCTCCACTCCCCACCGCTCCCAGCGATCGAGTTCGATATCGACGGCCGGGCGCGTGGCGCGCGGCTGCAGGCCGAGTGAATTGCCGGCGAAGTACGCGATCTCGGGATACGCCGCTCCCGGGGCAGTGCCCGACGCCGCTGAGTGTCCGGGCAGGTCACCCCACCGGGGGAGGCAGAACTCGTCGCGCCAGCCCGGATCGCTGGCGTCGAGGGCCGGGTCGTAGGGGCGCACCGTCAGATCCTCGTCCCTCGCCCCTGGCCGGTGGTAGCGAACCCCCGGTTTGGGTCTAGGGCGTGGGAATCAGCCGAACGTATGAGGAACCCCCCGCCCGAGACCCCCGTCTATCCTGTGAAGGCCGCGCGTATCGCGGCGCCCTAGACGAAAGAGGTCATCATGCGCAGCACCACCCGTCGGGCCGTCGCCATTGCGGCCGCCGGACTCATCGCCGTTGCCGGAGCCGGCGTACTCACCGCCTGTGGCTCCTCGGGTGGCGGCTCGTCATCCAGCTCGGCAGCCCCCGCACCCACGGACGAAGGAGCACAGGTGATCGGTCCCGTCATCGTCGAGCCCGGCCAGACCTCGGCCGAGGTTGCCGTGGGTCGTGTCGTGACGTTCGCCGTCGACGACGTCACCGCGTGGACCATCGCTTCCAGCGATGAGGCTGTCATGACCGTCACCCCCGGCAAGGACGACGGCTCCGCGCAGTTCCTGCCCGGTGGCGAGGCCATCGCCGCGGGCACCGCGGAGATCACCCTCACGAACTCAGGCACTGGCGAGGAGTGGGTCGTCACGGTCACCGTGACGCAGTAGGGCCCCTCGACCGAATCCCCGGGGCCGCCAGCGGGGGGTGCGGCGGCTCCGGGGATTCGTCATTGCTGACCGTCCGAATGCGCGATTTTCGGGGGTGAATAGGAGCACACTGTCGGCGTGAGCTGGATCTGGTGGGTGGTCATCGTCCTGGTCGTGGTCATCGCGGCCGGATTCGTGATCATCCAGTTCAACAGGCTGCGCCGCCTCGACGTGCTGTGCACCGGGGCCCTCGGCGACATCGACACCCTGCTGACCAAGCGTGCCGACCTCGTCCCCAATCTGGTCGAGACGGTGCGCGGTGCCGCGGACTTCGAGTCATCGACGATCGAGGCCGTCACCGCGGCACGCACCCGCACCGGCGAGGCACGGGATCTCAATGAGAAGTCGTCCGCAGACGCGGCCCTGACATCAGCGCTCGGCCGTCTCTTCGCCGTCGCCGAGGCCTACCCCCAGTTGACGGCCACCTCCAACTTCCAGACCCTGCAGGTGCAGCTCGCCGACGTCGAGGGTCAGCTGCAGTTTGCCCGGCAGTACTACAACGACTCGGTCGTCAAGCTCAACACCGCCCTGCGCACCATCCCGTCGATGTGGTTCGCCGGCCTCGCCAGCGTGAGCCAGCGCGAGATGTACGCCGAGCCTGACGAAGGCCGCCGCGCGGCACCGCGCGTTCAGTTCTGAGGGCCGGTCGTGAGCCGCGCGCTACGCGCACTCCTGGCGGCCGTGCTCGCGGCCATTGCTGTCGTTGCCATGGCACCCGTGGTCCACGCCGATGAGCGGATTCGCGAGTTCGCCGTGGACGCGACGGTCAACCCCGACGGGACCATGCAGGTCGTCGAGCGCATCACCTACGACTTCGACTTCGAGCAGCGGCATGGCATCTACCGGCTGATCCCGGTCTGGGATGAGTTGCCGGACGGCTCACGCTGGATACACCCGGTGAGCGTGCAGGACGTGACGATGGACAACGGGAGCGTCCCCTACGAGATCTCCGAGTCGGGCGCCTACCTCGAGGTCAAGGTCGGCGATCCGGATACGACGATCACCGGCATCCACGAATACGTCATCTCGTACTCCGTCGAGGGCGTGATGCGCGGGCTCACCGCGGAGGATCTCGCGGCCGGCAACCCCTACGGCTTCTCCGTCGGCGATGCCGAGCTCTACTGGGACTTCACCGGCGATGGATGGGACGTGTGGATGGCCGACGTCGTCGTCCGCGTCAGCGGGCCGGGGGCGGTGCTGGCAGCACAGTGCTTCCGGGGCAGCTACGGGCAGACCAATCCCTGCCAGGACCGCATCCAGGGTGACTCCGTGCAGTTCGCGACATCCGGCCTCACGTCGTACGAGGGAATGACCGGGGTCGTGATGTTCCCCGGCACGGCGTTCAGCGCCCCGCAGGTCCGGCGCGTCGAGGCCGCGCCACTGTCGGAGCGGCCGGGCGATGTCTTCATCCCCTACGGTCTAGCGGCCGCAGTGGTTGGCCTGGTGGCCCCCGCTCTCATCGTGCTAGCGCTCCGGCGTCGCCTGCGACGCGTGCCGGTGCCGAGTGCCGTGGTGCGCTTCGGACCGCCCGACAACCTCCGGCCCGCAGAGATCGCCGTCGGGCTCGACGGCCAACTGCCCGCGCGCGCGGTGCTCGCGACGCTGCTCGACCTGGCCGCACGCAAATACATCACCATCTCCTCCGACGACGGCGGGATCTTCATGCCGGGACGCATCGACCTGGCCTGGTGGGGTGCCGGCAGTGACACCACGCGTCCGTGGGAGCAGAAGATGCTGGGTGCCGTCTTCGAAGGACGCGATCGTGCCACCCTCCAGGGCTACGATCCTGAATTCGCTAAGGCCGTTGTCGGCGTGCAGGCCGACCTGCGGCGCGAGGCGATCCTCGCTGATCGCTTCGACGCCGAGGCCAAGGCCGTGCGTGGACGCTTCACCGGAGTTGCCGTGCTCTTCCTCGTCGCCACGGTGGTGCTCTTCTTCGCGGGCATCTGGTCCGAAAACACGATCGTCTTCGTCGGATTGCTCCCGGCGTGTGCCGGTGCGACCGTCGGGCTGTATGTCGCACGATTCTTCGTGCCCGATCGCGAGACGGTGGCCACGGCAAAGTTTGAGGCGGAGGTCGAGGGATTCACGCGCTTCCTTGACACCGATCCGGGCGCCGCGAGGCGCGATCTGGTGCAGCGCCTGGGTCTTCCCGACTACGCGGTCTACGCCACGATGCTCCCGTATGCGGTGCTCTTCGACCTGGAGGACTCCTGGTCCGGTGCCTTCCCCGATCTCACGGCTGAGCAATTGCGCATGTCGGGCCTCTACCTCGCCAACACGGCGATGATCCACTCCGTGATGTCGCGCGGCACCTCCCCGATCTCCACGGCGTTCACCGCTCCGGGCGCATCAGGCGGCTCCTGGTAGCCCCTGGCGTTGAGTGGCGGGTTG
>JBJTIQ010000041.1:0-3065 GCA_046095085.1 Actinomycetota bacterium
TGCGGCAGCGAAGAGGAGGGCGTCTGGACCTGGATCAACCTCAACGACATGCTCCTCGACGCGTTCGAGAGCGATCGTGAGCCGGTCGGGATCGTGGAGGTGGGGGGGTCGTCGCTGCAGCTCACCTTTCCCACCGACGAAGACCCCGACGCGGTGCCGCATGTGCACCGCGTGGAGCTCAACGGACGCCGGTTCGCCGTCTACTGCCGCAGCATCCGGGGGCTGGGGCAGGACGATGCCCGCAAGGAGATGCGGAGCCGGCTGGGGCCCGAGGGGTCCGCGGTCTGCTTTCCCGGGGGCTTTTCCGCGGCCGTCGACCATGGCGACGTGATCGACGGTGTCGGCGAGCACCGGCTCGCGGCGGATGGCCGCTATGACTTCACGGCCTGCTCGGCCGCCTATGACGGCATCGTCCGTGACCGGCTCGCGGAGGCGGGCGTCCCCGACCTGCGGCATGCTCGCGGCGATTTCGTGGGCATCGACGGCGTCTACTATGCGACCGAGTTTTGGGACATCGAGGAGCAGCCGGAGAAACTCGCCGACATGATTCGGGCCCGCTGCGGCACGGCGGCGAACTTTCCCGGCATCGACGAGCGGGAGTTCGTGCAGGCGCAGGCGGCGAATGCAACCTATGTGCATGCCCTGGTGTCGACGCTCTTTCGCTCGTCGGGCCGGCGGCTCGTCCGCGCGGTGCCCTCCCGCACGGAGGCCGGCACCCAGCTCACGAGGACGCGGGGCTACCTGCTCTGCAAGCACAGCCGCGGCGCGGCAGCCGGGGGACAGTGCTGACCGGTTGGTGTCACCACCGCCAACCCAGGCCTGCGTTGCCCACCTCGTTGTCCGTCACCGGCGGGCATGCGGGCGACGGTCACGCCACGGGGGGCTGCTGCGACGCGCATCACAAGCCTCGTTCTCACGACACCTCCCGGATCGCCTGGGCGAAACTCATGGCCCGCGTGGGGGAGGAGTTTCTGCTCGAGTGCCCGAACTGCGGCGCCGACACCCGGCTGACTGCGTTCATCACAGAGCCGGGGCCGATCCGCAAGATCCTGACATACTTGGGCGAACCGCTCGAGCCTCCGCCCGTCTCTCCCGCCCGTGGTCCGCCGACCGACTGGGGACAGCTCGTGCAGGTCCACTTTCGACCGGGCGATCTTTCAGGGACGGATAGACGAACTGCCCGTGATCGACATCCACAGCCTCTGACGGCATACCATGCCATGGTGCGGACGGCCCGTGAGAAGGGCGGTTTTTAAACGGGCTCGAGCCGACGAGACAAATCCGGCCTTGAACATGGATAGGAAACTCCGCGGCGCCTCCACGGTCGGGCCGCATACGGCCCAGCCAGCTCCGGCGGTTGCTCCTCATGATCCGCCCCGCCAGGCCGACGCTTGCCGAAGTGCCATTGGCCGACCTATCCTTGGGATAATAACCCAGGTCGCCGAGATGCCACTTGCCGACATGCCACGTCGCGTAGCCCGCATCGCGGAGCACTTCCGCCAGGGTCACGTCCTCCAGCGGCAGCTCCATTTTCATCTCCGCCGGCAGCAGCTTGCCGCTCTTGCCGTTGCTGGGTATGTAATCCGTGATCTTTACCCGCGCCGGATGCCGTCCGGTCATGATGGCCGCGCGGGAAGGCGAGCAATAAGGACTGCTCGAATAGGCCTGCGTGAAGCGCATGCCCTGGGCAGCGAGCTTGTCGAGATTCGGCGACTCGTGGAAGGTGCTGCCGTAGCAGGACAAGTCCGCCCAGCCGAGGTCATCGGCGAGGATGACGATGACGTTGGGTCTTGGCTTTGGCGCGTCGGCGGCGTGGAGCGCGGCCAGCGGCGCGAGCAGCAGGGCGGTGAGGAGCGTGAGCGTGTGTTTCATGGTTATTCCTTCCATTTCATGTTCAGTTTCAATGTTTGGCACTTTACGGTAACGTGGTTACCAACACGGTCATCGGCGTGGAGGGATGCTGGCTGGTCTGCGAACGAGGTCGGCCTCTGTGACCAAGTAGGCCCGGATGAGGTTGCGCGGGTGCTCGCCTCCTGCGGCCTGGCCCGGGCGCTGGAGGTTGGTGTAGTCGAGAATCACAATGCGACCGTCGGGAAGCTGCGTCCATGAGCTGTAGCCGCAGTCGGCCGACGGATTCGCATGGTCGAGGATCACCGTGCGATCGCGGCGGAACTGATCCGGGTAGCCGTCCTTCGGGGTCCACCGCCAGTCAATCGAGTAATCGCGTGGATCGTTGGCCACCTTGACCCGCAACGCCCGCCAGTGGCTCACCGCACGATTCTTCGGGTGCGATTCGCCGGGCCGCGGCTCCCTGCGGTTGCCGAAGCGCACCTCGCGCACCCAGATCCCCTCGATTTTCTCCCGCAGCCTCTCCACCCCATCGGCGAAGATTGCAATCTCCCCCCGCTCCCGCACCACGCGGTAGGTGTGCCAGCCGCGCGTGTCGAAGGCAAAGCCCGCCGCCGGCCGCGCGGCCAGCGAGATGCGCGCAGGCTCGAACCGCACCCAGCACCCTGCGCTGATCGCCACGCCGTTCGGTTCCGCCTCGTCAACCTTCAGCGTCGCCTCGAACTCGACGCGCGCCAGGTCATCCTGTGCTGGGTAAAGGTTGAACTCAACCGCGCCGCGGGCGCCATCGCCTGTCCGCAGCGTCAGCGCTTCCGCCGTCAGCTCGCAGCGCGACTCGTCAGTGATATGGGAGGCCGGCTGGAAACCGAGCTGCTCCGCCGAATCGAACACCAGCGCACGGCTGCCGGGCGTGCCCCAGAGATTGCGGTAGGTGGCCAGCAGCTTTCCCGACTGCAGTTTGCCGAGATGCACGCGCTGGCCGTAGAACGGCGCCGGATGCGCGCGCGGCCACGTGCGACCGTTGTCGTCCGAGTAAATCAGCCGGCTTGGATGGCCGAAGCGGCCGTTGCCTAACCCGATGCGCGTTGCGGCTATCAGTTTGCCCGGTGCGAGTTCGGCGAGTCCTACCTCGCAGTCCCCGTGAAACGGGCTGTCGGCCAACCACGCGTTTCGCCCCCAGGTCTTTCCGCCGTCGTCGGAGAACACGATCTCATTGC
>JBJTIQ010000042.1:0-4173 GCA_046095085.1 Actinomycetota bacterium
AGATGCATGCCGTGATAGGCGTGCGTGCGAGTGACGATGACACTGCGGTGCGGCGATCCAAGCTCGGCCCAGTAGCGACGCACGAGCTTGACCGCGGTGTCGACCGAGTCAGAGCCGCCGCTGGTCAGGAACACCTTCGCATCAGACATGGGTGCGAGAGCGGAAAGGCGTTCGGCGAGATCGAGTGCGGGCCGAGTCGCCAGGTCGCCGAAAGCCGAGTAGGCGGCCAGCGTGCTCATCTGTCCGGCCGCAGCCTCGGCTATGCGTGTGCGCCCGTGTCCCACATTGCAGTACCACAGCCCCGCTGAGGCATCCAGGTAGCGCCGGCCGGACTCATCCGTGACGTAGGCCCCCTCTCCCGAGGCCAGGACAAGCTCTCCCTTGGCGGAGACCGCGGCCATGTCGGCGAACGGATGCCACAGGGCGGTCTGCGGATGGGACGTCACGCGGCCAGGCTAGCGTGGCGCATATGCGCATCGTCCTGTTCGGCGCCACCGGATACACCGGTCGACTGACCGCCGAGGCCATGGTGCGGGCGGGTCTGGCACCCGTGCTTGCTGGCCGTCATCACGATGCCGTGGCCAGGCTCGCCGATCGCCTCGCGCCCCTCGCACCCTCCCGCGACGCGGAGCCGCGCATCGCCATCGCCGATGTGGCCGACCCTGCCAGCGTGCGTGCACTTCTCGAATCGCCGTCCGACGTGCTCGTGACGACGGTGGGTCCGTTCATCGACCTTGGCGCTGCCGCGGTCGAAGCCGCCATCGACGCGGGTGCTGCCTACCTCGATTCCACCGGCGAGCCTCCCTTCATACGCCGCGTCTTCGACGAGTGGGGGCCGCGCGCGGAGTCGACAGGGGCGCGACTCATGACGGCCTTTGGCTACGACTACGTCCCCGGCAATCTCGCGGGCGCACTCGCCTTACGGCGCTGCCGAGAGACGGGGGTGCCCGCTGCGCGCGTCGACATCGGCTATTTCATCGACGGCCAGTTCGCCATCAGTTCGGGCACCCGGGCCAGCGCCGTGGGCGTCCTGCTCGCCCCGTCCTACGCCTTCAGTCGCGGCACGGTCGTCGAGCGGCGCTCACCCGGCGGCCGCACGCGCACCTTCGACCTCGGTCGCGGTCGCACGTGGACCGGCCTTCCCGTCGCTGGCAGCGAGCATCTGTCGCTGCCGCGCGTGGACCCCGCGCTCACCGACGTCGACGTCTGGCTCGGCTGGGCGGGCCGCTGGACGAAGCCGGCGTCCTACGCCGGCACGGCATTGGGTGCGCTCGCTGGAATCCCCGGGCTGGGCAGCGGCGCATCGAACTGGGTGAGCAGAAGAGCCGCGCGCACCACCGGAGTAGGGCCCGACGCAGCCGCCCGCGCCGCCGCGCGCACGGTCGTGCAGGCTGACGCGAGTGATCCGGTCGGCCGAGAACTTGCATCGGTGCGACTGGAGGGCCCGTCGCCCTACGACCTCACGGCCGACCTCCTCGCGTGGGGTGCCGCGATGGCAGCGACGCGCACGATTGCCCCTGGCGCTCACGGCCCCGTCGATGCCTTTGGCCTCGAGGCACTCGAGCGCGGATGCTCCGACATGGGCCTGGTTGCCGTCACATGAGCACCACGCTCGACGAGGCCGCGTGGCGCGAGCGGCAACGCGATCACGCGGAGCGCGTGAGGCCATGGGTCGAGCCGCGCCTCGAACGCCGGCGTCACGGTCGGCGCCACCCCGTCGACGACTTCCTCTTCGACTACTACGCCTTCCGCCCCGGTCAACTCGCCACCTGGCACCCGGGGGCCGGTATTGCCCTCACCGGCGAGGTGCGCGAGTGGGAGTTCGTTCGCGGCTATGCCGTCGGAGACGGTCGGGCACACGTCGATCCGAAGGCGATCCCCTTCGACTCGCTCCGTGCGTTCGCCGATCTCCTGCGTCTGACCTCGCAGCGCGAGCCGCAGCACGGCTGCTTCGGGCGGCACGAGTGGGCCATGGTCTATCGGCTGCCGCAGGACAAGATCCGACACGCTGCCTGGCCGCTACGCGTCTCGGCGCAGGAGATCGCCGACGTCGTCGAGTCCTCTCCCCTGCGCTGCACTCACTTCGATGCGTTCCGCTTCTACTCGCCGGAGGCGCGACCACTCAATGTCGTCACGCCCACGCGGGCCACTCAGCCTGACCTCGAGCAGCCCGGCTGCCTGCACGCCACGATGGACCTCTACAAGTGGGCGTTCCGCTCCTACCCCGTGGTCGGTGCCGACCTGACGGCCGATTGCTTCGAGTTGGCCCGAGAGGTGCGCACCGTCGACATGCGCGTGGCTCCCTACGACCTCACCCCGCTGGGGCTCGCGCCCATCCGCATCGAGACAGCCGAGGGGCGGGCCGAGTTCGTGCGGCACCAGAAGGCGTTCGCCTCGCGCGGGGCCGATCTTCGCCAGCGCCTCCTTGGCGTCATGGACGTAGCGCTCGCCTCCCTGACCACCGCATGACACCGCAGTCTGCGGGAGTCGCCCTTATCAGGCTTGCCGCCGTCGCCCTGGCCGGCGTCGGCATGGGGCTCGTGCTCGCCACGTTTGGCACGGGCGCATCGTATGCCGACGAGGAAGCCGGCCTCGCGACCGTGCAGGTTGCCGTGCTGTTCTTCGGACCCATTGCCGCGCTGCTTACGCTGGCTTTCATCGTCGTGCTGGCACTCACCCGCCCGGCATCGATGGCCATGCCATCGCGTCGGCGCGCCGCGCGGGGCGTCTGCGTGGCCTACCTCGTAGCCGGACTACTGGCGGGCGTTGCGCTCATGTCATTGGCCTGGGCACTGATCGGCAGCCTCGTCACGGCCGGCTGCTCGGGCGGCGCCTGGTGGATGCTGCGGGAGCAGCCCCCCAGGGGCCGCTCCGGTGCCTAGGCAGGGCGCGGCACGCCTAGTTGGTCGAGTTCGGCCACGATTCGCGCGTAGCGCTCATCAATCCTGCGTGCAGTTTTCTCGTCGTAGTCGCGACGCCAGCGCCCCACATGAGCCTGCTGGGGAAGGACCTTCTTGTCGAACCATTGGCGCGTGCGGCGCGTGGGCTCGAGGCCGAGGGCACCGAGCAGCCGTTCGAGGGTCTCATCGCGGCTGGCAACCGCGAGTTCGTGCAGGTCGATGCGAACGACGCTCCCCGGCGGACTCGCCTGCTCCGCGCGCCAGGCCTCGATCATTCGGTCACGCCAGGCATCGAGGCCGGCGAAGACCTCGGTGGGCCCGAAGTGCTTGGAGACGAACGACGCTGCGACGTCGCGACCGTCACGCATCATGTGGACCACCACGCCGTCGGGGAAGAGGGCCAGCACACGATCAGCTGCTCGCGCATTGGCCGGGGTCGTGTCGACCCAGCGCAGGCCCGGGTCTCGCTTGGTCCGCGCCGAGACGATCGTCTCGGTGAAGCGGCGGGACGCGGCATAGGGGTCGGTGGGGAACTCGGCGAGATAGCGATCGCACGCGACGGTCATCTCGTCGCGGGTCAGTTTGCGACGCAGGCCGCCCACCGCACCGGAGGGCTTCACCCGCTCGTACCAGTGGTTCCACAGCGTGTCGACCACCTGCTCCGGCGTGACCGTACGTCCGGAGGGCAGGCCACCCGTAGCCGTGGCATATGCCTCTGCGACGCCTCCGGCCGATGCAATGAAACGCAGTTCGCGAGGATTCGTCGTGCGCAGGTCGCGATGCGAGCCCAGGAGTCTCCCGGCGATCGTCGTGCCACTGCGTCCGGTGCCACCTACGAAGATCGGTCGAACGGGGGCGTCACGAACGACGACCTCTCCTTCGACTCTCACTTGCGCTTGCGGTTGGCTCGCGCCGCCCGACGGCGCTCCGCCCGGCTGGCATTGGGATCGACCTCGACGGGATCCTCTCCGTCGGGCAGCAGTGCCTCGCGAGCCACGCCTCCCTCGGCCGTGGGCGCGGAGTACTGCAGCAATTGGGGCCGCGACGGGCCAAGACCCTTGGCGGCCACGATCGGCGTCGGGGCCCGGCCCGGTGCCGTCGCCGCCTGCGCCTTGGCCGCGGCCGCGATGGCCGCCACGGCCTCCTCCGCGCTCGGTGCGGGTTCCGCGGGCTGTTCGGGTTCGGGTGCTTGCGTTTGCACCTCGACAATGAAGATGAAACCGACGGTCTCTTCCTTGATCCCGTCCATCATCGCCATGAAGAGGTCGTAGCC
>JBJTIQ010000043.1:0-10805 GCA_046095085.1 Actinomycetota bacterium
GATCTGATGGAGTCCATTGCCTGCGACATAGCGGCGTGCCCGCTCGGGGGTGAGCCAGGCTTCGCCGATGGCCATCCGATCGCCCGGGTAGTCGTCGATGATCCGTCGCCAGGCGGTGTAGTACTCCAGGGTCTCGTCCCGGTCGAGGTAGGGCGAGTGGAAGACCTGCTCGTGCGTCGCCTCTTGTTCACCGGGCTCCGTGGAGTCCAGCCGCACGCGCTCCGTCTCGAGGGCGGCAGGATCGACGGCATCGGCATACGACATGTCCTTGGCCAGCCCGAAGGCGACGTCGACGCGAAAGCCGTCGACGCCGAGGTCAAGCCAGAAGCGCAGCGTCGCGAGGAAGTCCTCGGCGACATCGGGATGCGTCCAGTTGAGATCGGCCTGCGAGGAATCGAAAAGGTTGAGGAACCACTGGCCCGCTGATCCGTCGGGTTCGGTCACTCGTGTCCAGGCCGGGCCGCCAAAGATGCTCGTCCAGTTGTTGGGCGGCTCGTCGCCGTCTGGTCCGTGGCCCGCGCGAAAGTGGAAGCGGTCGCGCTCTGGTGAGCCCGGACCAGCGGCGAGCGCGGCCTGAAACCACGGATGCGCGGTCGAGAAATGGTTGGGCACGACGTCAACGATCACGCGAAGGCCGTTCGCGTGCGCCTGCTCAATCAGCTCGCGTGCGTCGTCACTGGTCCCGAAGAGGGGATCGACGCCGCGTGGATCCACGACGTCATATCCACCGTCGAGCTGCGGTGACGGGTAGAAGGGGGATAGCCAAATCGCGTCCACGCCGAGGGACGCCAGGTAGGGAAGGCGTTGGGTCACGCCGGCCAGGTCACCGCTGCCGTCGCCTGAAGCGTCCATGAACGAGCGCGGGTAGATCTGGTAGACGGCCGCCTGGCGCCACCAGGGGGTGCTCATCTCCTCACGTTAGCGAGTCAACGGCACACCGTGCCGGGCCCAGGCAGCCGATCGTCGAGCAGGTAGGCCGCCACCGCTCGAGTGACGCAGGGAGACCCCGAGCCGATGGCCGTGTGAACATCGCCAGCGTGCGTGAGCAGTGCCCCCGAGTCGAGTTGGCGAGCCAGGCTGCGCGCCCACCTCATGGGCGTCGCCGGATCGTGCGTGGTCCCGATGACGAGGATGGGTGCAGCACCCTCGGCGCGCACCGGCCCGGGTGGCTCATCCGCGTGCACGGGCCAGGTCGAGCACGGCAGCACCCCCCACGCTAGGAAGCGTGCGATCTCCGGCACGCGCGTGTTGGTCGCCCGCTCGCGCGCCCACTGCGACACCCCGCCACGACCGGGAGGCGCTGGAGAGTCAACGCAGGATATGGCGAGGAACGCCGAGTAGAAGGGCGGTTGCGACGTCAAGAAGGACCGGCCCATCGAGGCCAGCACTGTGCCGTCGCCATCGAGTGCGCGACCGATCGCGTAGATCGTCAGGCGCCAGCTGTTGCGACCGTATAGCCCGGCGAGAATCCCGACGATGGCCTCTTGCTGTCGCAGGGCTGGGCCATCGGTGACCGGCAGGTCACGCGTGTCGAGGTCCTCGAGCAGGCGGTTGATGTTCCTGAGGACGCCCTGTGTCGTCCGACCGGGCACCGGGCACGAGCCGCGAGCGGCGCACCAGGCCGCCATGCGCACCGCGGCCTCGTCGAAGCCGGTGCTCTGCCGATCGGTCAGACCTACCTGGTCGACACGCGGATCGATCGCTCCGTCGAGCACGAGATGCCCCACGCGCTCGGGGAACTGATCGGCATACATGGCGCCGAGGTAGGTGCCGTATGACCCGCCGATGAAGTGGAGCCGCTCATCGCCGAGGGCGGCCCGCAGCGTGTCGATATCGCGTGCCGTGTCACGGGACCCGACATGGGGCAGGGGTCCGCCCGCGGCCTCGAGGCATTGACTTCCGAAGCTTCGCGCTATGCGCGCGAATCGGCGTTCTTCCGCGGCGGTGTCAGGCGTCGCATCGAGGCGCGTCCAGGCGCGCAGCTGGCGCTGCGTCATGCATACGATCTTCGAACTGTCGCCCACGCCGCGTGGATCGAAGCCGACGAAGTCATAGACCTCACCGACCTCAGGGGGCAGTTCCCAGGAGAGGTTCGCGGCATAGGACTTGCCGGGCACGCCCGGACCGCCGGGGTTGACGATGATCGCTCCGCGACGTTCGCCCGACGCGCGCACGCGACTGACAGCGATGGTGAGGGTGGCGCCGTCGGGTGCGGCGTAGTCGAGCGGGACGATGAGGTCGGCGCACTCGGTGTCGCCTCCACAGGGCTCCCACACCAGGGGCGGGGCCTGGTAGGCGCCCGCTGCCTCCTGGGCACCGGCCTGTGCGGCTGCTGGCCCTCCCGGACCGGCGGTGGCCAGCGCGCCGGTGAGAGCGGGGAGAAGGAGCCGCCTGAGCACCCCGGATCGCCCCATGGGTCGAACCTAGACCGGGCGCTGCCCGCGATGCCCCGTGAGCACCGATCGGGCGGCGGTGGGCCAACCCCCGGAGGGCGTGGGAGACTTGCTGACCGGGCAGGCCTCCGGAGGGCGCCCGCACGAAGGGATCCCCATGACGGCCGCCGCGGGCAACTCCACGTTCCGCTTCCGCGATACCGCCGTCCTGTCGGTGTCGATCGCCGAGGCGCCGCTGGTGATGACGTCCGCGGAGATCGATGAGGCCCTCGCTGCTACCTACGAGCGGGTCGGCGTGCGCCCGGGCCTGCTCGAGGGATTGGCCGGCATCCGCGAGCGCCGCTGGTGGCCCGCCGACGTGTCGTTCGCCGACGCCGCGGCGATGGCCGGCGCCAAGGCGCTGGCCGATGCTGGCGTGGATCCCGGGCAGATGGGCCTCCTCGTCGACACCTCGGTGTCGCGTGCCCACCTCGAGCCGTCCGCCGCCGTCGACGTGCACCATCAATTGGGCATGCCCTCCAAGTGCATGAATTTCGACGTGTCCAACGCGTGCCTCGGCTTCGTCAACGGCATGCACCTCGCCGGCATGATGATCGACGCCGGCCAGATCGACTACGCCATCGTCGTCGACGGCGAGGGCTCGCGCGAACTCCAGGAGCGCACGGTTGCCCGCCTGCAGCGCGACGATGCGACGGCCGACGACATCTTCGAGAACTTCGCGTCTCTCACCCTCGGCTCGGGTGGTGCAGCGATGGTGCTCGGCCGTGCGAGCGAGCATCCGGAGGGGCATCGATTCATCGGCGGCGTTTCCCGGGCCGCCACCCAGCATCACCGCATCTGCGTCGGTGACATGCAGCAGATGCGCACCGACTCCCGAGCGCTGCTCGAGGCGGGGCTCGAACTCTCCGTGCAAACTTGGACGGAGGCCAAGGAGCACTTCGACTGGTCCGATCTCGACTGCTACGTGATCCATCAGGTCTCCAACGTCCACACCCAGGCCATCACCGCTGCCCTGGAGATCGATTCCGCGCGAGTGCCGCTCACCTTCCCGACGCAAGGCAATATCGGTCCGGCGTCCATCCCGTTCACATTGGCACTTCAGACCGACGACCTACGCGCAGGCGACCGTGTCGGCTGTCTCGGCATCGGCTCGGGGCTCAACGCGTCGGTCATTGAGATCGCCTGGTAGCAGCGGCGCGTGATCGCTCCGCCAGCACTCCCCGGGCTCGATCCCGCGTGGTCGCATCACGTGGACATCGCCGGCCGCGGCACCTTCCACGTGCTTGAGCGTCCGGCGGTGGGTGCCCCTGAGATCACGGTCCTCGCCGTTCACGGCAATCCCACCTGGTCCTACCTGTGGCGCCGATTGCTTGCCCAGGCACCGGCGACGTGGCGCGTCATCGCCATCGATCATCTCGGCATGGGCTACTCCGAGCGCACCGATGGCGTGCGCCGGCTTGCCGTGCGGATCGACGATCTTGACGCATTGACCGAGGCCCTCGCGGTGAGCGGGCCGGTGGTGACCGTCGCTCACGACTGGGGCGGTCCGATTTCGCTGGGCTGGG
This sequence comes from Actinomycetota bacterium, assembly GCA_046095085.1. Taxonomy (GTDB): domain Bacteria; phylum Actinomycetota; class Actinomycetes; order S36-B12; family S36-B12; genus Mxb001. Next base: position 3,959 of record JBJTIQ010000043.1, read on the forward strand.
CGCTACGCCATCGCGACTCCCTGCGTGGCATCGTGCTCACCAACACCGCCGTCCATCAGCCGCCGCGGGCCCCCGCACCCACACTCATCCGATTCGCGCGCTGGCGTCCGGTGCTGCGCGCGCTGACCGAGCGCACGCCGGGATTCGTGCGGGGTACGACGTTTCTCTCGCGCAACATGCCCGCTGATGTGATCGCTGCCTATCGAGCCCCCTACCGAGGCGTGGCTGCGCGGCGCGCCATCGGCGACTTCGTTGCCGATATCCCGCTCGAGCCCGACCATCCCAGCGCCGCGACACTCGATGCCATCGCCGATGAGATCTGCAGTCTGGCCGATGTCCCGGTCTTCCTGGCCTGGGGCTCCGATGACCCCGTCTTCTCCGACCGTTACCTCCGCGATCTTGTCACCCGCATGCCGCACGCCGACGTGCACCGATACGAAAAGGCACGTCACCTGGTCACCGAGGACGCGCCCGCGTGCATCCCCGACATCATCGAGTGGATCGGGCACCTGGCGGAGCCGACGCGCACCACGACGTCGCCGCCGTCCCCGATCGATTCGATGGATGCCCGGCTCATGGGGCGGGCGACGGACACCTCCGTCGCGATCGCCGACATGCGATCGGGGCTGCGCGTGAACTGGTCGGTACTCGCAGCTCGGACGTCGGAGATTGCCGAGGGCCTGAGGGACCTCGGCGTGGCCCCCGGTGACCGCGTTGCCATGCTCGTCCCTCCCGGGCCCGATCTTGTCGCCGCCGTCTACGCGACCTGGCGCATCGGTGCCGTCGTCGTAGTCGCTGACTCCGGCCTCGGAGTGCGCGGCATGCGGCGCGCGCTGCGCAGTGCCGAAGCGCAGCACGTGATCGGCATCCCCGCTGGTCTGGGCCTCGCGCGGACGCTGGGGCTCCCGGGACGCCGCATCCTCGTCGGGCGCACAGGCCCGGCCACGCGCATCCTCGCGGCCGACGCCACGCTGTCGGAGGTGGCGCGTCGCGGCAGGGCCGTGGCCGCGTCCACGGCATCGGGTCCGGCCGCCGATGACGACGCGCTCGTGGTCTTCACGTCGGGAGCGACCGGGCCGGCGAAGGGTGTCGTCTACACGCATCGACGCCTATGGGCCCTGCGCGATGCACTGCGCGATGCCTACGACATCCGTCACGACGGGGAGGCCCCGGACGCGCTCGTTGCGGCGTTCGCTCCCTGGGCGGTCCTCGGACCGGCACTGGGCATCGCCTCGGCCATCCCCGACATGGAGATCACCGACGCGTCGAGTCTGACCGCCGAGACGACGGCAGCCGCAGCGGCCGCGGTCGGCGGCACGCTCATGTGGACGTCGCCCACCGCCCTGCGTGCCATCGTCGCCACGGCCGATCACCTCACGGGGTCAAGCCGCGCCGACCTCGAGCACCTGCGCCTGGTCCTCGCCGCAGGAGCACCCGTGCCGCCAGAGTTGCTCGACGCGGCGGCGCACCTCATGCCCCGCGCGCAATTCGCGACCCCCTACGGCATGACCGAGGCTCTGCCGCTCACGGAGGTGACGATCGAGGAGTTGCGCGAGGCACGCGGCCTGGGCGTGCTGGTGGGCCGTGCGTTGCCGGGAGTTGACGTGGGTATCGCGCCGCTGGCACGCGACGCCGTTCCCTCCGCCGACCTGGTGACGACCCCGGAGGTCACCGGCGAGATCGTCGTGCGCACCGCATGGATGCGCGACCGCTACGACCGGCGTTGGGCCACGCAGAGGCGCGCCGACTCTCCGGAAGGCTGGCATCGCACGGGCGACGTCGGTCACCTCGATGGGCAGGGGCGCCTGTGGGTCGAGGGACGCCTCGCGCACGTTCTCGTCACGCCCGACGGTCCGGTCACCCCGGTTGCGGCCGAGCTCGCGGCGCAGCGCTGCGCCGACACCACGCTGGCGGCCCTGGTCGGCGTGGGACCCCTGGGAGTGCAGGTGCCCGTCATCGTCCTGCTCGCCCCCGGTCCCGCCCTGGGCCTGGCCGACGTCAATCTCACGCGTCGCGTACGCGCGGCGGTGCGCGACGCCACAGGCCTGGAGATCGCGGCGGTGCTAACCATGCGGGCGCTCCCGGTCGATGTGCGTCACCGTTCGAAGATCGATCGCACCCGCATCGCGCGGGAGGCCTCGAAATTTCTGGCGGGTCAGGGCGACGATGACTGAGCGCGTACTGGTCACCGGCGGTTCGGGTGTCGTGGGCTCGGCGACGATCCGCGCGCTGCGAGCCGCCGGCCGCGAGGTCGTCTCGCTCCAGCGGAGCCCGCTTCCCGCGCCGCTCGCTGCGCTGGGGGTCGTCGAGGCGCGGGGTGACATCACCAATGCGGCCGCGGTCGCGCAGGCCCTGCAGGGGATCGACGCGGTCGTCCATGCTGCCGCCAAGGTCGAGATCACCGGGCCGTGGTCGGAATTCGAAGCGGTCAATGTTGTGGGCACCCGCACGCTGCTGGATGCCGCGGAGGGGGCGGGCGTGTCCCGCGTGGTAGTCGTCTCCTCTCCCTCGGTCGCGCACGTGGGGGAGTCGCTCGTGGGGGCCGGTGCGGAGCCGGCGGATCCCCACATGGCGCGGGGCAACTACTCGCGTAGCAAGGCGATGGCCGAGGTCGATGCCCTCGGACGCGATCGTCCCGGGTTCGCGGTCACCGCGATACGGCCACACCTGGTCTGGGGCGTCGGCGACACGCAGCTCACCGCGCGCATCGTCGAGCGCGCCAGGGCGGGGCGCCTGGTCACCATCGGTTCTGGTGCGGCACTCATCGACACGACGTACGTCGACAATGCAGGCGACGCGATCGTCTGCGCAATCGAGCGCGCCGCCGACGATGGCGTGCATGGGCACCCGCTTGTCGTGTCCAACGGAGAGCCGCGCACGGTGACCGAGATGCTGACTCGCATTGCCGAGGCTGCCGGTGCCCCGGGCCCTCGTCTGTCGGTTCCCTTCGCGGTGGCGCGTGCGGGCGGCCGCGTGCTGGAGGAGTTCTGGGAGCGCTCGGGGCGCTCGGGGGAGCCGCCCGTCACGGCGTTCCTGGCCGAGCAGCTCGCCACGGCCCATTGGTTCGACCAGCGCCAGACCCGGCTCCTGCTGGGGTGGCACCCGCGGGTGAGCCTCGACGAGGGGTTCGACCGCCTCGGGGTCGCCCTGGGCGGGTCTAGGTGAGGAATCCCGGCGAGCCTTCCGGGCCCCGGGCCCGACGAGGGCTATAACAGGACGAGGCCCCTCCCAGTATGAGTGGGAGGGGCCTCGCTCAGACCCGCTCGGTGCCGACCGCCCGTGAGGGCAGACATCTCGGGGGTGTCTCCCCTTCCGTCCGTCGCACCCATTGCTGGGGCGCCGCCGGTCCGATCTCAGATCTCAGGCCTTCCGTCCGACCGATCCCCGCAGACACGCGGGGCCTGGAGTTTCCTCCACCCTCTCCTTGCGGTTCGGGAGTCTTTCCTTCGACCCGATCACTCAGTTTCCCTCGTGACAGGACAGTTCTATCGGCCCTGTGCAAGCCGCACAAGGGGGTGTCGCGGAATTTCCCAATTTCTTTGGCCCCACTGATTCGCTTGCATTCCTTTCCGTCTCCTTCGTCACACTGGTGTGTCCGTCGGAGGCGGATTCCGGGTCGACGTACCCTCGTGGAGTGACTGCGGGAACGGTCGTCTACCTCCACGGGATGGGCGGCTCCCGGCCGGGCTGGGCCGATGCGCTGCGCGGCGGCGTCGATGTCATGGCGCCCGACTACTCCGACCTCCTCGATCTGTCGCGCGACGTCTACGCCGCACCGCGCGTGCGTTCACGTGACGAGGCGCGCACGCCTGACGCTGCCCATCGTGCGAGCTACCTGGCGCGGCAACGCGAGTTGTCCCGAGTGGTGCACGGCATCGGCGAAGCAATGCCGCCGGGCGCATCGTGGCCTGCGGCCTTGCCGCATCCCGCACGACTGCCCGACCGCCTGCCTCTCCCGCAGGTGCTGCGCACGCCGTTGTTCGGCATCGATCAAGTCGGGCGCTACCTCGACGATTCATCACGGCGTGCCGCGGTCGTCGACCGAGTGCGTGGTCAACTCACGCGAGCGCAAGCCCCCGTCGTCGTCATAGCGCACTCGCTCGGGTCGGTGGTGATGGTTGACGTGCTCGATGACCTTCCCTGCGAGGTGGCCGCCCTCGTGACCATCGGGAGCCCGCTCGGCCATGATGCGGTGGCCGGCGCCCTGGCCCCCGGGCCCTTCCCCTACGACCGGGTGGGCTGGTGGGCCAATCTCGTCCACCTCCTCGATCCGGTGCCGTTCGGCCGGGGTATCGCCGGCCGTTTCCCCGCCGCCTACGACGTCTACCTGCCGGTTCTCGCCGGCCTTAGCGCGCGTTCGGCGGTGCGAGCAGTGCCATCGCCCGGATGGCCGGAGGCCCTTAGTGCGGTGCCGTGGATCACCCAGGGCATTGCCCGCGCGGCAACCGCGCACCTCGAGACGACCTACCTCTCCACGCGCACGATGCACGCCATGATCGACTTCGCGCTCGACGGGCAGGCGGTGGCGGCGTGACCCCGTGGCGCACCTACGCCGATCCAGCAGTCATCGATTCGCAGCGATCCGCTGACGAGCAGGTGTTCGCCGGACGCACGCTGCGCGACTCGGTCACCTTCGGCGAGGCACTCACGGGCGTGCCGACCGGAATCGTCGTGCCGCTCATCGGGATCAGCGACATCGGCGGTGTTGGCGCGGTCGATGGCGATGCGGGCGCCCCGGTCCTCGACGTCCTCGACGTCGACGACGCTCTTCCCGGACCCTGGGAGTGGGATGTCGTGGGGCTGGCCGGGTCCCTGGGGGAGCGGGCCATCCGGGCGCTGGCCGAGGGCTACCAGCAGGGCGTGGCAGCGATTGGTCGGGAGCCGTTGCACTCGGCGAGGGGACGCGCGCTGGCGATAGCCGGGCGAATGGCCCGCGGCGAGGATGCCCTGTCCTACCCCGATGGCGTCCGCCGACTCGTGGGCAAGGGAGCGCAGCCCGAGCTCCGCGCGGACCGGGTCGCTGCGCGGTGGCGCCAACCAGTCAGCGGACGTCCGCCGCTGAGCGATCTGGCGCGCGAGTTCGCGCAGTATCGGGAGACGGTCAGTGAGTCTGTCGCGGCGCTCCTAGGCAACTACCGGGTCGCCGACGCCTTGGTCTCCCAAGACGGGCGGCTCATGGTTCTCCTAGCTCGCGGTCAGCGCGATGTCGTGTTGCTCGAAGCTCTGCCGGTCAGTGCATCGACCTGGGAGCCTCGCGCAGGAGCCTGGCGCGCCGGATCCGACGTGCAGCGTGTCCTGCTGGCACGAGAGACGGTGCCACTTGCCCCGCTCACCATGCTGGGGTGGTCGACGAGTCCGGATGGGGCGGTCTCGCGCGTATGGTCGCGCGCGCGCGGATCCGACCGGTCGAAGCGCGACGCGAAGGGCCCGGGCACCCGGCGGCGAGCCCACGACGCTGGAGTGGTGCTCGGACTCGTACACGCCCTGGGTGGAGATGCGGGCATGCTGTCGGGCTATCTCGGACGCTCCGGGCGCTTCGCCGACGCCCTGGTCGACGCCGTTCGGCCGACGGCCTGAGATCTCTCACGCGCGAGAGACGACGAAGGCATCCATCCCCCAGGCGATCGTCAGGTGCGCGACCACGCCGGCCGCGATCGACCGCACTCGCAGGGCGACGTAGCCGAGGACCAGGCCGCCGATGAGGCTCGAGGCGCACTCGGGCATCGGCTTGCCGAGGTGGAGCAGGCAATACGCGAACGCCATCGCCGGCACCGCATGAACGCCCAGGACCGGAATGCCCGCGAAGACAAGGAATCCACGGAAGAAGAACTCCAGGGCGATTAACGTCGCGCCGTAGGCGGCCTCGAACACCAGGAGCTTGACGAATGCGTTGTCACCGCCGCTTTCATAGTCGTAGAAGGGATAGACGACCCGGAAGCGCTCGTCGGCAGAGACCAGCCAGACCAGGACCAGCATGACGGGAGCGATGAGAGCGATGAGGATGCCCTCTGACTTCACGAAGCCCAAGGACAGCCCGTAGCTTCGCACGCGCTGCCGAACCGTCACCGCGTAGAGCACGGGGATGGCAACGTAGACGCTGATGCTCGTGCCCGCCCACCACAGCGAGTTGGCGAACGACGCGTCAGTGGCGACGGCCGGCGTGAAGGGGGTGAGTTGGGACACCCACAGCAGTAGCGCAGGGGTCACCCACAGGCAGGCGAGATAGAGCCACGCCCTCCAGGGCAGCAGCAGTCGCCCGCGCACCGTGGACCCCCGGCAGGCTAGGGCGATAGCAAGACCCGTCGCAGCCGCACCCGGCAGCGCGAACACCGCGAGGCTCCGCGCGAGGCTGCCGCGTCGCCAGGCCTCGACGGGGGCGACCTCGTAGGAGATCCAGACACACGTGAGAGCCGCAGCCGCGAAGGCCAGCATGACCAGCGCGGTGCGTCGACCATGCGCGCGCCAGACCCACGTGGCAATGACGGCCACGGCTGCGATGGCGATGACCATGACCTGCCAGGCAGCGAGCACCGGCCGACCCTATCCGCGGACCGCCCGCGCTGGCAGCCGTCGACGGCTACGCTCGCGGCGTGGGGTCTGCACTGCGCACGCTCATGCCCGAGCTCGCCGCCCAGGACGCCGGTCGGCTCGACAACCTGCCCTGCCTGGATGGCGCCACTGCACTCGAGGCGCTTCCAGGGGGAATCACCAACCGCAACTACAAGGCCGTCACGCCGCGAGGCACCTTCGTGATCCGAGTGTCAGATGCTGAGTCGTCGCTCCTCGCTGTCGATCGTGACAACGAGCATCGCAACTCGCTTGCGGCTGCCTACGCAGGTGCCGGTGC
>JBJTIQ010000044.1:0-4252 GCA_046095085.1 Actinomycetota bacterium
AAGATCCGCGACGCTGCGCGCATCGGAGATGTCCTCCGACCAGCCCGGCAGGTATTCGTAGACCGGCTTGGCGTGGTGGAAGCCGGTCTGCGTCATGGGCAGGTCGGGCGTGATGGTGCCGTCGACGTCGTACGCCACGCAAACCGGGATCTGCTGGAAGCCGGTGAGCACGTCGAGCTTGGTCAAGAAGATGTCGGTCAGGACCGCGACGCCACCATCGTCGTGCGCGACCTTCTCGACTGACCGAGCCTTTCGCTCCTGCTGCCAGGCGACCCATCGCGGCTGGCCCCATCGGATCCATCCCCAGTACCAGATGGCGGTGAAGACGTAGTCCGCAAAGAGCACCATGGGGATAACGAGGAAGTCCGTGTCGACCTCTGAGGCATTGTCGATCATCTCCGTGAGCTCGGCCTCACTTCGCAGATTGCCGTCGAGGATGAGGAAGGCGACGAGGGCGACCGGCAGCACTTTGCCGAGCTCGCGCGCGGTCACGGGAGAGATGAAGGCGAGAGCGCGAATAGAAAGGATGAGGGCACTCGGGAAGACGAAGAGCTGGACGGCGTTGATCTGGTTCTCGCCGAAGAGAAAGACGAGGAAGAAGAAGCACCACCACAGGACGATGAGGATCGGCATCGAGAAGACGTACTTCACGACGTCGACGGGGTCTGCGCGCAGGCCCTCCGGGGTCTCGTGGAGCACGAGGCGGGGGTGGTCCATCGCCCGGTAGATTAGGAACGAGATCCACGCGGTGACGCCGATCACCAGGGCGAAGATGAGGACCTGACCGAAGGTGACCTCCAAGCCGTCCGTCGACACGCAGGCATCGTAATGGTCACGCGATGAGAGGATGAAGGAGTGGACTTCCCCCCAGACCCGCGCCCGGCCGATACGCCGTGGCCGCAGGCCGAGTGGCCGCCACCGCATGAGATCACCGGCACCCACATCGCGCTGAGCCAGTTCGTGTCGGCCGATGCCCCCGAGCTCTTCGCGGCCCTCGACCATGACCCCTGCTGGGAGCACGTCGCCGGCCGCCCGGCCAACCCAGACGCCTACGCCGCTGCTCTCGCCCAGGCGCCCGATGCCGGTCGCTGGCCCTGGGTCATCCGCACCCTCCGACCGGTCGGGCAGGCCCCCGCGGGTGCGGTCGTGGGCACCACCTCCTACTTCGAGCTCAACCTCCACGACGCCCGGGTGGAGATCGGCCACACCGTCTACTCCCCGGCGGTGTGGGCGACCCAGGTCAATCCCGAGGCCAAGCTCCTGCTGATGGGCTGGGCCTTCGACCACGGGTTCGGCCGCGTCCAGCTCAAGACCGATATCCGGAACCACCGCTCGCAGCGCGCCATCGCCGGGATCGGCGCCACCTACGAGGGAGTGCTGCGCCGCTACCAGCGCCGCGACGACGGTACGGTGCGCGACACCGTCCTGTTTTCGGTCACCGCCGAGGAGTGGCCCGGCGTACGCGCGCTCCTCGAGCGACGCCTGGGCGTCGCGTGATCGGTCAAGAATCCTGACTGATTGGCAACCACACGGCACATCTGCCTATGGTGATGCCCGTGCGCAATAGACCGATGCGGGCAGTCGTGTCGACGGTCGTGGTCAGCCTCACCGTGCTCTCTGCCGCACCCCAGGCCCTGGCTGACGAGCCCGGCTGGCTCTCGCACATCAACGAGTTCCGCGACGACGTCCAACTCGAGCCGGTCAAGGAGGACCCCCGCCTATCGCGCACCGCCCGCCTGCACTCGATCTACATGGTGGAGACCGGCTTCGTCGAGCACGGGGAGAAGCCGGGCACGAAGTGGACCACCGAAGCCGGTCGGCAGGCCGGGGAGCAGAGCAATGTCGCGGGAGGTACCGGCACGACCCCCACGCCGCAGGAAGCGGTCAACCTCTGGATCGAGGGGCCCTTCCACCGACTCGGCCTGATGCGCCCGGCCTGGCGCACGACCGGGTTTTCGCTGGAGTCGGGCACACGCGATGGCGAGGCCCGCTGGGGCGCCACCCTCAACGTCATCGGAGGTCTCACCGGTTCGTCGGCTGCCCAGTGGCCCATGGTGTGGCCGAATGCGCGCCGCGAGGTGGCGACGTCGTTCCTGCAGTTCGAGCGGGTCGAATGGCCCGATCCTGCTGTCGGCTGCCCGGACTCCAAGGGCACCGACTACGGCACGATCATCACCGCGTCGTTTGGTCCGGGCGATCGCGCCCGGATCAAGTCGGTGCGCCTGCGGGTGAGCGGCGGAGCCCCGGTGCCCGTATGCACGCACACATCCGGCACCTACAAGCGCGATGACTACACCGACGTGGGCTGGCGAATACTCGCGGAGAACAACACGGTGATGGTGCTGCCGCGAGTGGTGCTGAGCCCGGGTACGACGTATCAGGGCCGCATTACGCTCACCGACGGCCGGATGGCGCCGATCCGCTTCACCACCGCACCGAGCTAGAGGACCGGATCCACCTCGAGTCCGTAGACGACGCCGCGCGACGTGGTGACCTGCACCTGGTAGAAGCCGGGGGTGTTGGGGGCGACGATGTATAGGTCGGGTCCGGGGGTGGTGACCTCGATCTTGGTTACCGGGGCCCCGTCGCGGGTGAGTTCGATGATGGTTCCGGCCTTCCACGCCCCGATGGCCACGCGGAACTTCAGGCCCGCCGCGACCACCTTGTGCGAGACGATGCTGAACGCTTTGACGTTGACCTCGATCGGCGTGGGCTTCAACTCCCCGACGATGACGACGTAGCCGAGGTCGCCGCTGCCCTTGCCCTGCGCGATGACATTGGTGAAGGAGAAGGTGCCGTCGGCCTTGACGGTGCTCGCTCCCTGTGGCGAGTCGCCCAGCAGCAGGCGCACCGTGGTGCCCTCCTTGACGCCGATCGTCTTGCCCTTGATGTCGAAGGACTCGCCGGTCGAGTACGACGCTCCGGCGGGCGGCTCGGTGATGTCGACCGAGGGCTCGGTGATGACCACCTTGACCTTCTGCGGCCCGCTCGCCGCATCGAACTCAGGAATGGGCTGATTGGCCAGGCACGCGTACTGGTTTTCGAAGGGACGGCATGCGGCGAGATCGCCCTTTGCGGTGACGGAGAGCGACGTGCCGCGACCCTCACGCGTCGTGATGGCGACGGATGCGCGTCCCTTGGGGTCGGTGAGCACGGTGAAGGTGTTTGCGCCGGTGGCGAAGGTGCCCGGGCCCTTCTCCGGGAGCACGAGGTCGACCGATGCGTTTTCGACAGGGTTGCCGAAGACATCGGTCACCTGAACGATCGCGTCGATGGGGTCGCCGGCGTCGATCTTCGCGGACGAGACCTCTAGGTCGACGTCGCGGGCCGCCTCGCGCACCGTGACAACCGGAAACGTCACGACCTCCTCGTTGAGGCCCTGTGCGCGGATGGCGCCCTCGCCGACGACGGTGGAGAAGGCATAGGCGACGGCGACGCACTTCTCCGGCCCGGCCTCGCTGAAGACTGTGAGCTCGCCGGCCGCGGGCGTCGTGCCGGTGAGCGTCTCGACGAGTTGGGCTCCGGTCGCGCGGAAGGTGACGGGTGATCCGCTGGTGGAGGTCGTGATCTCCAGGCGCAGCACCGAGGGTCGCTGCTCGTCGCCACCCTCTAGGCCCTTGTAGGGCACGACGAGTGGGGTGTTGAACGCCGCTGCCGGGATGCCGTTGACGGTCAGGTTTTCCACGTCGGGTGGCGTCACCGAGTCGCCCGCGGCGCAGGCGGCGGCGGGCATCGTCGACGTGGGGGAGGCCGGTGCCGACGAGGATTCCTGCGATGACGGCAGGAGCCCGCATCCCGCGAGGACGACCACGCCCGCAGTGACTGCCACGCTGCGTCGCCAGGCCGCCATCACTACGCCATCGTACGAGGAGCGCATGCGTGAAGCCTGGCGCCGGGCCGCTGACCGCTGGCTGAAGGAATGGTTAACGCCCGCGTCGATAGGCTCCCTTCGTGAAGGTGCTCGTTGTCGGCTCAGGTGCCCGGGAGCACGCCCTCGTGACGGCCCTTCGCAAGGACGGGTGCGATGTCACCTGCGCGCCCGGCAACGCCGGCATCGCAGCCGACGTGACGACGTATCCGCTCGACCCCAATGACGGCACGGTGGTGGCCGCACTCGCACAACGACTCGGGGTTGATCTTGTCGTCATCGGTCCCGAGGCCCCGCTCGTCGCCGGTGTCGCCGATGCGGTGCGCGCCAGCGGCATCGCCTGCTTCGGCCCGAGCGCGCAGGCGGCGCAGCTGGAAGGCAGCA
>JBJTIQ010000045.1:0-3583 GCA_046095085.1 Actinomycetota bacterium
CTCCATCGCATCGAGATGCCCCTGGTGCGGCCCTTTCGCACGTCGTTTGGCACGCAGGAGACGCGCGACGTCCTCCTTGTCGAGGCGGTCACGCAGGACGGCGTCTCCGGCTGGGCCGAGTGCGTCGCGATGGAGTGGCCCGGCTACTCCTATGAGTACGTCGACGGCGCGGTCGACGTGCTAGCCGAGCACCTGATCCCGGCCGCCGTCGCCGATGGCACCCTCGATCCGCACGTGGTGAACCGCCGCCTCAAGCGACTGATGGGCCATCCCATGGCGAAGGCCTCCCTCGAGACGGCCGTGCTCGACGCGTGGCTGCGCACCGACGGGCAGTCGCTCGCTACCTACCTCGGCGCTGTGCGGGCGGAGGTCGACTGCGGAGTCTCGGTGGGCATCCCCGTCAACGAGAGCATCGACTCCCTGCTCGACGAAGTGGGCGGCTACGTCGACGCCGGCTATCGCCGCATCAAGCTCAAGATCCAGCCCGGCTGGGACGTGCAGGCCGTACGCGCGGTCCGCGAAGCCTGGCCTGATATCCCGCTGCAGACCGACGCCAACCAGGCCTACACGCGTGCGGACGCCGACCTGCTGGCCGCCATGGATCGGTACGACCTGCTCCTCGTCGAGCAGCCGCTGCCCGAGGACGATCTTCTGGGGCACGCCCTGCTGGCCGAGCAGATTGCCACGCCCGTGTGCCTCGACGAGTCGATCATCTCCGTGGCCACGGCCGACACCGCCATCGCCTTCAAGGCCGCGAGCATCATCAACATCAAGCCCGGCCGTGTCGGCGGCTATCTGGAGTCGCGCGAGATCCACGATCTATGCCTCGAGCGAGGAATCCCGGTGTGGTGCGGGGGCATGCTCGAGACGGGCATCGGCCGGGCCGCCAATGTCGCCCTCGCCGCCCTCCCCGGCTTCACCCTCCCGGGCGACACCAGCGCATCGAGTCGCTACTACGCGGTCGACATCACCCCGCCATTTGTCCTCGAGGACGGTCGGCTGCGCGTGCCGACGGCGCCGGGCATCGGCGTGGATCCGGTGCCCGCGATCCTCGATGAGCTGACGACTTGGTCGGCTGTGATCGACCTGGCGAGCGTTTAGTCGTCGCCTACCTGCGGCTGCACGGCGCGGTCCGCTCGGTGGAAGCCGGCCTGATCGAATCAGATGTCGACAGTTCCGCCTTGACTATGGCCTTCTTGCACCCGGTGAACCTGGCGAGGGTTCGGGTCGCAGAGAAGGAGCCATCCTTGCCCACCGGTGCCGACATGATCGCGGACTCGAAGCCGTAGTCGGTGTCGCGGATGGTGAGGGTGACCGTTGAGCCCGCGCACCCGGTTGCACCCGCAGCCGGGGTCACCTTGCCCGCCACAGTCACCACACCCGCGCGCGAAATGGTGATCTTCGTCATTGTCGGCTTGGCCTTGAGCGGCTTGTGCGGAAGCGTGGTGACGAGCGTGCCCTTCCAGGTGTCCGGGAATTCCTGCTTTGGCCAGTAGGCAGCGGGTCCTGTGGGGCCGTTGAACATCCCGATCCAGTCGCTCGTCTTGATGCTCGTGAGTGGGACGACGGTGCTTCCCTCCAACTTGACGATGCCGCCACCGAGGGCATTGCGGTTGCTGTCTGTCCATGCGGCGTAGATGTTGGCTCCGTCCAAGAGGATCTTGGAGAACGTGACGCCTGTCTCCATGGGCTGCGCCAGCTTGCCGTAGGACTTTGCCGCGCCCGTCTGGGCGTCGATGGAGTAGAGCCACGACTGGGATTGGGCGTCGCCCGACTGCGTCCAGTTGAAGGCCAGCGCCCCGTGGGCACCGTCGGACGAGATGCCGGTCAGGATGCCCGAGGGGTTGAACGGATCGGTGGGAGAGATGACCGAGTGCTGCGTGAATCCCGTGGTTGTCGTGCCGACGAAGACACGGATCGCGCCCGGCAGGTCGGTACCACTGCGACCGTCGTAGGCCGCAAGGATCATGCGGCCGTTGCCACTCACCTGGAACGCACCGCTCTCCACGAAGTCATCGGGATCCGGCACATCGAGCCGCTGGGCGGCCTGCGGTGCCGAACCCGCTGGCCACAGCAGCCAGTTTTGCTGGAGTCGATCGCTGCTCGACGAGCGATAGACCATGACGGCATTTCCGTTGTCGTCCATGCGAATCTTGGCGAACGCCATGTCGATGCCCTCAGCCAGCACGCGTGGGGTAGTCGACCCGGCGGTGGAGAACTCAGCGCCCATCAGTTTGGTTCCGGCATCGGAGGTCCAGATAGCGATCGTGCGGTTGCCTGAGGTTGCGATGGCCGGGTTGGCGTCTGGGACATGGCCGGTGCCGGTGCCGGCTCCGGAGAAGTTCACCTCGCCCGGTCGTCGTATCGACACCCAAACGTCCTGGGGTGCCGCCGCGGTGGGGCTGGGGGCGTAGTTGGAGCCGGCCACCGCGACCGTGCCATCCGCCGCGACATCCATGGCAGGGGGGTACCCGCTTTCGCCGATGCTGCCGGGCAGCTCGATCGGGCAACCCCACGACCCGCTGCGGTAGGTGCTGACCATGATCGAGCGACCGCTGATGGAGGCGACCGTGGGGGTGCCCGAGGAATCCGAGTCGATCTTCGGTTGGTCGACATCAAGGCCCGCAACGGGATACGGGGTCCACGACCCGGCCCGCGGATCTGGTGCGGCAATGGCCGGTGCGGCGTAGGCGATGACCAGCAGGGTGACTGCTGATCCGACGGCGAGGGGATGCTTCACGATTACTCCCGGGGGACGGCGTAGACGCATTGCAGCACATCACGGCCGCGGTGTCATGACGATCACCCATCCGCCCCTAGTCTCGAGCCATGGGAGTCGTCGGATTCGACCTCGACATGACCCTGGTCGACTCGGCCGATGGCATCGTGTCCAGCGTGCAGTACGTGCTGGAGGGCTACGGCGTGCAGGCTGATGGTGACGACATTCGCTCCACGATTGGCCTTCCGCTCGACCATGTCTTCCCGCGGTGGCTGCCCGACGAGCCCTACGACGTGCTCCTCGCCGCCTACCGTGCGCACTACCGCGAGCACGGCATTCCGCTCACGTTGCCTATGCCCGGTGCGCGCGAGGCCATCGACGCGGTCCGTGCCCACGGCGATCGCGTGCTCGTCGTCACGGCCAAGTGCGGAGCGGTAGCCGGTCTCGCCCTTGAGGCCGCAGGGCTCGATGCCGACGAGATCGTCGGCGATCTCTTCGCCGAGGCCAAGGGAGCGGCCCTTGTCGATCACGGAGCCTGGGCCTACGTCGGCGATCATCCCGGAGATGTTCGAGCCGCGCGCCATGCCGGAGTGCACGCGATCGCGGTGGCGACCGGACCGTCCTCTGTCACGGAGTTGTCCCAAGCAGGTCCCGATGCCGTGCTCGAGGACCTGCGGGGGCTTCCAGACGTGCTGATTTCCCTGCGCGCTGAGAGGGCGGCTCGCTAGCGTCGTCGCATGACCCGTCGTTCCCTGCCCGTCTTGTCACTGACCGGCCTCGCCGCCGCGAGCATCATCGCCGCGGGGCTAGCCACCACCGCGTCGGCAAGCACTCCGGCGCAGTCCGAGCCCGTCCCCGTCGAGC
>JBJTIQ010000046.1:0-38592 GCA_046095085.1 Actinomycetota bacterium
GGCCTGCTCCCCCTCGTCGCCACCTGCGATCGGTGGGATATCGGCGGGGTCTCCACTCCCCTGCATCCCGACACGGGTCGCTGCACGGTCATGGTCTACGACGGCCACCCAGGCGGGGCGGGCTTCGCCGATCGCGGATTCGAGACCGCCGCCGCATGGCTAGCTGCCACCCGCGCCGCCATCGCCGAGTGCTCGTGCGACTCAGGCTGCCCATCGTGCGTGCAGTCGCCAAAGTGCGGCAACGGCAACGAGCCCCTCGACAAGTCCGGTGCCGTGCGCATGCTCGATGCGCTGCTCCTCGCTACGCCGGACCCGCCCGAGATGACGCGCTGACCGTGGGCAGCGACCAGGGGCCGAGCGTGCCGGCCGGGTGCACGGAGACCCGCACGACCGCGTCGCCTCCGACGAATTCGCACGCATCGAGGTTGACGTGGTTGGCCCGTGCGACGACGCCGCCCGACGGGCACCCGGCTCGGGCTGTCGCTAGCGCAACAAGGTCGGCGGCAATCGCGGCTCGCTGACGCGCAGTCGACACCGAGACCAGTGCCCAACATGCCGAGCCGCCAAACAGGAGCAGCGTGACCATGACGATGCCGAGCACGGTGCCCGAACCACGATCTGCCCTCATGGCACCGTGACGGATTCGACGAGTGCCGTGGCCTCCGCGGTCACGTCGATGGTCATCCCACCGAGCATCGGCAGCGGGGCACCCATCGGCTGGACGACAACAGCGCGGGCAAGGCCGCCGTCGACAGACACGCTGAGTCCTTCGACGGCCGGCATCGTCACCCCGCGGGCGGCCTGTCGCGCCGCGGTCTGGGCGACGTCAAGGGCACGGACATAGGCCGCGCCCAGCGACGCCACCCAGACCAGGGCGACGGTGACGGCCAGGAGGATCGGGATAGCGAGGGCTGTCTCCAGCAGAACGCTTCCTCTGTCAGCCATCCTCCGCAGCCGCATGACTAGCCCCCGACGAAGACCGAGAGGGCGCGGGTGATGAGCGACCAGATGAGATTGCGGGCCTCCTCGCTCGTCAGGATCTTGATCAGAAGCCCGCCAAGGCCGGCCACCGCGACGGTGCCGACCGCGTATTCGGCCGTCGTCATGCCGGCGTCCTCGCGAGCGAGTCGCTGGAGCGAGCGCACCCGGGTGCGTGCGATGAGGTAGTGCATGGAGCCTCCTAATCCGGCGAACGGCCGGGACGTGCGCTCCGATGGAGCACGGGCTCACCGTCGTCGCGACGCACGGCCGGTGGGAGGGATCGACTGCTGACTGTGGATGGACCTCTGCAACCGGCCTTGGGGACGGTTGCCTGCCTAAGGTGGCGGCATGCGGCAGATGGCACTCCTAATGAGCGCCATGGCCCTGGTGGGTGTCTGCGCCGCACCGGCAGCGTCGGCCAACGACTCCGTGGTGTGCCGCATCGCAGATGAGCGCCTCACTGAGATCAGCGGGCTGGCCTACTCCCCCACCTTCGACGGAATCATCTGGACCCACAATGACTCGGGCGGCGGTCCCAAGCTCTACGCCTTGGATTCGGGCACCTGCGAGACGGTGGCGGTCCTCACCCTGCGCGGACTGCCCGCCAAGGACTTCGAGGCCATGGCGGCCGGCGTCAACGTGATGGGTGAACGTGTGCTGTGGGTAGCCGACATCGGCGACAACACCGCCTCGCGCGCAACGGTCTCCATCTATGAGGTGCGCGAGCCGAAGACTCTGCGCAGCTCGATCGTTAACGCGACCCGATACGCCGTGCGCTATTCGACCCCGCAGGACGCTGAGGCGCTCGTCGCGGACCCGGGCATCGATCAACTCTGGATCATCTCGAAGGGGCTGCTCGGCGGATCGGTCTTCGAGCTGCCGCGCCCGCTGTGGCCACGAGGAGTGACATCGCTGCGCAAGATCGGAGAGGAACGTGGCTTTGTTACTGACGCCGCGATGGCGCCCGACGGGTCGCGCTATGCGGTGCGCGACTACACCAACGTGCGCATTTATCGCGGCCAGCCGCCGGGCAAGCTCATCGCCGACCTCGTGCTGCCCGAGCAGGTGCAGGGCGAGGCGCTGACCTGGACACCGGACGGCCGCGCGCTCCTGGTCGCCAGCGAGTCGGACGACCGACTGCTGCGCGTTGACCTGCCGCAGGACGCCTGGATGAGGTCCGCGCTACCCGACTCACCACAGCAGCCGGTGGCCGCCGAATCCGCTGCCGGTAGTCCGGTGAACGCCGCCGTGGTCCCCGCTGACCGCGTCGGGACGCTCGCCGTGATCGCACTTGCAGTCGGAGCCGGTGTATTCGTCATCGCCTGCCTGGTCGTTGCGATCGCCGCCGCCGTACGTCGACGCCGCGAGGAGCACGTCGCCGACTAGGGGAGGCCGCCGGTGGTCAGGGGCAGCGCGAGAGACACCACGACCGGGACGATCCCCAGCAGGAGGAATGCCGGGAGGAAGCAGGCGGCCAACGGGCCCACAGCCTTGACGCCGCTGGCGCGCGCTGCAGCATCAGCGCGCGCGCGTTGCGCGCGGCGCATGTCGCCCGCGGCATCGCGTAGGAGATCACTCAGTGGGGCACCGCTCTCGCTTGACCGCGCAGCGGCAAGCGCTATGGGTGACAGGGCTGTCTCCTGCGCCATCGCCTGCCACGCGATCGCCGGATCGGTGCCGAGGTCGAGAGAACTCACGAGCAGGCGCAGGGGCGCTGCGACGGGCTCCCCCATGGCCTCGGCAACGGCCGACATGGACGCCGGAAGCGGTGCGCCCGATGCCAGGCAGGCGGCCAGCAGGTCGGCTGCCGATGCAGACTGGCGCGCGATGGCGGCCTTACGCGCGCGCAACGCACGCGGCTCCAGCCGGCCCAGGCCCAGCGGGAGGAGCAGGGCGATGAGCACGCCGACGGCGAGACCGACGAAGCCTCCCCACGCAACGGCGAACACCAGGCCCAGCGCGACCGAGACAGCGCGAAGCACGTGCGGATCCGACAGGCCGGGGCGGCGAGTCACGCGGGCGCGACGCGAGGTGGCGACGACGGGCTTCCTGACGGCAAGGCCAGCGGCCAGTGCGGCGCAGCATGCGACGACGAGAATCACAGCAGGGCTTCCACGCGGGCTGCGATGCGCGAGGTCCATAGCAGGCCCAGAATGGTCAGTCCGATGCCGCAGGCAAGGCAACCGAATCCGAGGGGTGTGCCCAGGAGCCATGCCAGCGGATCGCCGCCCATCGCGATTCCGAGGATGAGGCCCAGTACCGGCAACCCAGCCAGCATGCGTGCGGTGGCCCGTGGAGCGGCAAGGTGAGCGGCAAGTTGAGTCCGAACCTCGTCATCCTCACGATCGGCGGAAACCGCGCGGCGCAGCGATTCGGCAAGCCCGGCCCCGGTGCCATGGGCGACGCTCCAGCATGCCGAGACGGCAAGGAGCAGCCCGCAGCCGGGCATCCGTGCGTCGGCCCGCAATGCCTCGACAACGTCGCCTCCCCAGGCGATTGCCGCGCGCGAGCGAGGTGCGAGATCGTCACGGGCGAATGCGCGCTCCAGGGCACGGGTCGCGGAGTGTCCGGCAGAGAGTTCGGCCGCCATCGCGGCCACCGCATCGCGAGCGATCTCGCGCCTGCGCTGTAGGGAGCGCCTGGTGGTCAGGCGCCCGCGCAGACGGCTCACCAGGTCGACGGCGAGCGACGTGCGGGCGGTGGCGGCGACGTGGTGTCTGCGCCAGACATGTTGGCGGACGAAGAGCGCAGCCGACAGGGCGGCGAGGCCGGCGATGACGAGGGCGGTCAACGCGTATTCCCTCTCATTGGAATGTCGGCACCGCGCGCAGTCAGCCGAGCCGCGAGGTCAACTAGCCCTGGGCCCGCCACTTCGCCCTTGGCCGACCACGCCAGCGCCGGCACGGCAGTAATGAAGGGACCGTCGGTCCTGACGACGTGCACGCCCGAGACGCGGCGACCGACGGGCGTGCGATCCACGTGGATGACGACGTCGAGCCCCGCGGCCGCTAGGGCATGCACCGCGTCGCGCGGCAGGCCGGCCATGAGACCCAGGGCCTCGATGCGTGCGGGCAGGTCACCCGGGGAATTGGCATGGACGGTGCCGCAGCCTCCCTCGTGGCCGGTGTTGAGCGCCGCCAGGAGGTCGACGACCTCGGCGCCCCGGACCTCGCCCACGACCACCCGATCAGGGCGCATGCGCAGTGCCTGTCGGACCAGATCGCGCAGCGTCACCTGACCCGCGCCCTCGAGGTTGGCCGGTCGCGCTTCGAGAGTGACGACATGGGGGTGGTCTGGGCGGAGCTCAGCTGAGTCCTCCACGATCAGGATGCGCTGGTCAGGCCGAATGCGGGCGAGGATCGAGCCGAGGATGGTCGTCTTGCCGGAGCCGGTCGCGCCAGTGACCAGGAACGACAGCCGCGCGCGCACGATGGCATCGATCCAGTCGGCTCCGCTCGAGGTGAGGGTGCCTGTGGCGACGAGTTCGTCAAAGGTGAAGGAGGCACGCCTCGGGACGCGCAGTGAGATCACCGCACCGCGAGGGCAGATGGGTGGCAGGACCGCGTGCAGGCGCACCCCCTCGGGCATGCGCGCATCCACGAACGGGGTCGCTTCATCGATGCGACGCCCGGCCCTTGCCGCGAGGCGTTGGGCCAGCCGGATCGCCTGGGGCGCCGCCAGGTGGAGCCCGTTGACCTGTTGCAGCCCCGCGCCACGGTCGACCCAGACATCGCCGCCGGCGTTGACCAGCACATCAGTGACCGCGGCGTCACGAATCAACGACTGGAGCGGGCCGAGTCCGCGAAGATCATCGTGCAATGCGGCCACTAGCGGGAGGAGGCCGTCGGAGCCGAGTACGACTCCCTCTGCGCGCAGGGCGTCGGCAACGGCGGACGCGCGAATCGACCGTGCGTCACCCGAGTCGACCAGGCGCCCACGGACTCGATCGAGAAGAGGCGCGGTCATGGCAGGGGCCTTGGGGCATCGTCGGCATGGAGTAGATGGAGCACGGGCTGGGTGACGGAGCGCCACGAGCGAGACCGAGCGAGCCCCGACGAATCCCCTCGGGCGAGTGCGCGATCGTGGCGCCACTCTGCCACGACCGGCACTCCAAGGGCGTCGGCGACGTCAAGGCCATGAAGCACCGACTCGCGGCCGCGGCGGAAGACCACCGCCGTGCGGCATCCGGCCGAGTGCAGGGCCTCGACGAGGGCGCGGGCGGCGGGGAGCGCGGAAGGATCATCGGCGACCACGACAACGACCAGGTCACTGCGTGCCCACACCAGTCGCGACACCGGATCGAGTGAGCGCGGGCCATCGATCACGACGAGTCCCCCGCCCCGGACAGCGGCATCGACGACGGCAGCGCAGGAGTCGATGGGGATGGGCCCGGGGTCCGCGCCGGTCGAGGAGATCACGGCGAGGTTGCGATCGCATGGAAGGGCACCGCGCAAGGCGGAGGGGGATAGTCGGCCCGAGACCGCAGCGAGATCGGGCCACCGCACGCCCGGCACGTCGTGCAGATCAGCACGGAGGTCTATGCCACCGCTGAGCGGATCTACGTCGATGAGGAGCGCGTCGCCGGAGTATGCGCGCGCCAGCAGCGTGGCGTAGGACGTCGCTCCCGCACCGCCGCGCCCGGCAACGACAGTGACCACCCGCGCGGGCGGGCCGGTCGTGTCGCTGAGCTCGCTCAGCCGCTCCGCCAGCCATCGATCAGCCTCGGGAAGAGCGGCCACGTGCTCCGCTCCAACGGCGACGGCCCCGCGCCAAATGGCCGGGTCGTCGCCGTCTGCCGACCGGGCGACCACGATGACGCCGGGGCGCCTCGGCCATCCGAGGGACGCAACTCGCGGGAGCGCATCCGCCCCCGCCAGGATCACTGGCGCGCAGGCCCACCTCGCTGCGGCATCGGGGCCCGTGTCGCAGGTGTAGAGGTCGGTGCCTGCTGCGCTGGCTACGCGGAGGACCTCGTCGAGCAGGAGGTCGTCGGTCGTGAGGAGTAGGGGGAGTGTCGGCATGCGCCCAGGCTGTGGGCGCCCCGCTTCAGTGGCGAGACGGCCAGGGCAGATGTGGACAGGGCGGATCGCTCGCACATGTGGATACGTGAGGGCGCGGGTACTGTGAGCGGGTGACGCGGGCCGCGGCCTTCTTCGATCTCGACAAGACGATCCTGGCCACGTCGAGTGCCCTCGCCTTCACCCGACCCTTCTACCGCGGCGGCCTCATCAGCCGCTCCGACGTGGTGCGCAGCGCCTACGCCCAGTTCATCTTCCTGGCATCCGGGGCCGACCACGATCAGATGGAGACCATGCGCAGGTACATGTCGTCTCTCGTGACCGGGTGGGACGTCGCCAAAGTGCGAGAGATAGTGGGCGAGACCCTCGACCAGATCATCGACCCCGCGATCTACGACGAGGCCGTGCTGCTCATCGACGAGCATCGGGCCTGGGGACGAGACATCATCATCATCTCTTCCTCCGGCACCGAGGTGGTGGAGCCGATCGGCGAGCGACTCGGAGTGGATCTCGCCGTCGGCACTCAGCTCGAGGTCGTCGATGGCCGCTACTCTGGCGAGATCCTCTTCTACGCGTATGGAGAGGGCAAGGCCCAGGCAATGCGTGATCTCGCGGCTGAGCGCGGCTACGACCTTGCCACGTCATACGCCTACACCGACTCCATCACCGATCTGCCCATGCTCGAGGCCGTTGGAAACCCCACCGCGGTCAACCCGGATTCTGAACTCCGCCGACTCGCCACGGAGCGTGGATGGCCCGTTCTCGACTTCCGTCGACCTGTCGCCATGCGCCAGCGGATACCTCCCGAGAGACGACGCGCCCTGGCCGTCGTCGGCGCCGGGACAGCCGTCACCGTCGTGGCGCTGGGACTCGCGTGGTATGTCCGACGGCGGCGATGACGGACGCCATGGAGATCATCGAGCAGGGCGAAGAGTCTCGGAGCCGCGGTGGTCGCATCGCCCTTGTGGTGGCGGCGATCATCGGAGCGGCCGCCCTCGCCGGTGTCGCCGTCCTGCTGCTCGTGCGTTCGAGCACCACGCCCACTCTCGCCGTCGTCGGCATCCAGCAGGTCGAATCGGTCGGCGTCGAGCCCAACGCCGAGGACTCCTCCTGGGAGGGCAAGTTGGGCATGCCGTCGGGCGCCACACTGCCGGGAGCGGTGGTTCGCGTGACAGTCAGTGGCGACCCGCGATCCTCGATTCGCGTGCAGCCGGCCGCATCCTCCGGAGCGCTGCATATCGAGGGTCGTGAAGAAGTGGAGGTGCCGGCCGGCGGGTCCACCGAGCTCACAATGACGATTACCCCCACGGATTGCACGGCCACGCTGACACCCAACGGTCTCGACGAGGCCGGCTATCGCTGGCGCAAGCCCGCCGGCGTGCAGGTGGTGGAGGACCTCAACGGCACGGCACTGCGCCTCTCCGGCGATGCGCGAGCGGCCCTCGAGCAGATCCTGGCCGCCCTTTGCGAACCCGCAGGGGCGCCTCCGACACTCACCTTCATCGATGCACGCCTCAACGGCACCTACCGCGAGCAGATTCTTGACATCACCGCACGCGTCGGTACCTCCGCCGACCGCGCACTCACACATCCACTCGACGGTCCCGCATTGCGAGGCATCGGTGCCTTCGAGAGGCCCGGTGACCCGGTGGTCACGTTGATGTGGCGGGTTGCACCGCTGGGCGAGCAATCCGACGGCGTACTCGACGCCTACGTGCGCGTCATCACGGTGACCGGGGATACGGCGTATCCCTGGGTCGTGCGCATAGTCCCCCCTGCCGACCTGCGGCCTGCCTCGTCAAGCTCGAGCTGACGAGGCTCCGAAGCCAACCGCGGCGGCGTTCCACATGACCCAGCGCGCCATGGCCGAGGGATCTCCCGACATGTAGTCGCGAACACCATCTACATAGGAACGCCGACCCAGCGACAGCATCCCCGCCTCGGGTGCACTCATCAGGTCGGGGTCCACCCCGCGGGATGCGAGCACGAGGCGTACGCCGGCTCGCGCAATGAGGCCCGACCCCCACGCGAACGGGCGCAGGGCCAGGAGCTCGCCGTGCACTATCGACGCCAGCACGATCGCGGGAGCGGCAGACGACGTCGTGATCACATCGGCCAGAGACGCCAGGCGTGGCGAGACCTCGGCAGCCGATGGCAGCGCACCGATGTGGAGGGGATCCACGACGTCGTCAGCCGTGCGAGGTCGTCCGAGATCGGAGTCGTCGGCGAACGACCGGGCAGCCAAGACGTGCAAATGCGCCAGGACCTGCAGCGGAGCCCGCTGCCAAGTGTCGACCTGATGCGGAATCTCAGCGGTGACATCGAGTGCGGCGGCGGCGGCCCGGCCCAGCGGGGAGTCGTCGAGACCAGCCAGCATGGCTTCGATCGACAGCTCCGCGCCCTCTAGCGCGGCGCTGTCGCGGGCGCCGCGGACCACCGACTCACGGGCGACTTCGGCTGCTCGAGCGCGCACCCCCCGATCCCACAGGAGGCCGTCCACCTCGTCGCGCGCGGCCGCGCAGGCCTCAGCGACGCCGGGCAGGCCGGCAATGGCGGTCAACGCGTCGGTCAGTAGGACTGCGCCCCTTGGGCCACGAGCTTGTCGAGGACCGCCTGATCCTGGGCCTCGAGCCACTTCACCAGGTCAGCATTCGAGATGAACTTGAGGTCGGGGTACTGAGCGGAGGCATCGATCATGAAGCGCGTCAACGCATTCTGGTAGGCACCGCACACCCACGTGTTGAAGTGATTGCCGAAGAAGAGCGGTGCGCGATTGCCGTTGTAAAGCGCGTCGACCGCGGCCATGAGGGAGTCGTAGGTCGACTGCTCAATGCGATCGCAGGTCGCCTGGTCGGCCTCCTGCTTGCAGTCGTTCTGGGCGCACAGGAAGTTGTAGTCCATCGACAGGTTGGACCTGTCGTAGCCCACAACCTTCATCGTCTGCAGCGGGAACTCCCACAGTCCGTAGTCGTTTTGAACGGGCCACTGCAGGACGCCTGGATTGGATGCGTCGTACTTGAATCCGTTGTCGATGAAGACCGGGTACATCACGTCGCGCTGGCCCTCCAGACACGGAGTGCGGGCACCCATCATCACGCTGTGGTTGAAGGGCAGAGGCGTCGGATCACTCACGCCGTTGATGGCGGCCCAGTCGTCCATGAACATGATGTCCTGGCTGAACTCGCTCTCCCACTCCGAGGTCCCCCAGGAGTTGACCGCGCCGTCGTTGGGCTCGCACCAGTGGCCGAGGAAGTGGGTGCCGATCTCGTGGCCCTTCTCGTAGGCCTCCTTGTAGTTGGCGATGCGCTGGACGACCTCTTGGGCGTCGTCGGCAAATCCGATGGCCGAGGAGCCGGCCTCTCGACCGGGCGTTTCGTAGAGGTACTTCTGCTCTTCGGGCAGCAGGCACAGGCCGGAGACGAAGAACGTGAGTCGCGCATCGACCTGGTCGGCCGTGTCCATGTAGTGACGGATGATGTCGTTGCTGCATGAGCCGTCGAAGGAAATGACGACGAACTGCGGTGGGGTCTCACCCGGCGCAAGCTTGGTGATCTCCATCTCGGGCTGCGGCAGATTGACGGCCGACACCCCTCCCCCATCGCCCATGACATCGCCCACCTCCGGCGCAGGCGGAGACGACGACCCCTCCTCGCCGCCCGAGGCCTCGCTGATGTCGGGGACCGCATCGGTGGCTTGCGCACCGGGGGATGAATCGCTCGCCGTGGGCGCGGATGAGGTGCCGGGGAGAACGGCCCCGAGCACAAGTCCCAGCGTGGCCGCGAGGGCAAGGAGCAGTGGAACGACGACCCGGGCGCGCACAGAACCTCCGACGGGTGAGGGCAGACCTTCCCCATAGTGACGCATGAGCCCCCCGGATCGCTCCCTGTGACCCGCGGGAACTGCACCCGCGTCGCGATCAGACGGCTACCGTGGCCCCTGTCACAGCGTGGGCATGAGGAGGAATCGTGAGCGAGAGCGAGGCTTTGGCCAACCTGCTGCAGGAGGACCGCATATTCGCGCCGAGCCCGGAGTTCGCTGCGCAGGCCAATGCCACGCCCGAGATGTACGACGAGGCCGCTCGTGACCGCCTCGCCTTCTGGGCAAAGCAGGCCGAACGGCTGAGTTGGGATACCCCGTGGAGCCAGGTACTCGATTGGTCCGCGGCGCCCTTCTCACGTTGGTTCGTTGACGGACGACTCAACGTCGCCTACAACTGCGTCGACCGACACGTCGAGGATGGCTATGGCGATCAGGTCGCCCTCTACTTCGAGGGAGAGCCCGGCGACACCCGTGCGGTTACCTACGCCGAACTCCACAAGGAGGTCTGCAAGGCGGCCAATGCGCTCACCGAGCTCGGGGTGGAGGCCGGCGATCGTGTTGCCATCTACATGCCGATGATCCCGGAGGCCGTGGTCGCCATGCTTGCCTGCGCGCGCATCGGGGCACCCCACTCCGTCGTCTTCGCCGGGTTCTCGGCCGAGGCACTCCGCACGCGCATCGACGACGCACAGGCCAAGCTCGTCATCACCGCCGATGGCCAGCACCGACGCGGGTCAGCTATGGCCCTCAAGCCGGCTGTCGACGAGGCGGTTCAGCACGCTGACAGCGTGGAGCATGTCCTTGTCGTGCGCCGGACCGGCGAGCACGTCGACATGACCGAGGGCCGCGACGTGTGGTGGCACGTCTTGGTCGACCGGCAATCCGATCAGCACGTGCCGGAGGCCTTCGACAGCGAGCATCCCCTCTTCATCCTCTACACGTCGGGAACGACCGGTAAGCCCAAGGGGATCCTGCACACCACCGGCGGCTACCTGACGCAGACTTCCTTCACCCACTGGAATGTCTTCGACCTCAAGCCCGATACCGACATCTACTGGTGCACCGCCGACATCGGCTGGGTCACCGGTCACAGCTACATCGTCTACGGCCCGCTGTCCAACCGGGTCACGCAGGTGATCTACGAAGGCACACCCGACACTCCGCACAAGGGTCGATTCTGGGAGATCGTTGCCAAATACGGCGTCACGATCTTCTACACCGCACCGACGGCGATTCGCACCTTCATGAAGTGGGGCATCGAATACCCCGAGGCGCACGACCTTACGTCGCTGCGGCTCCTCGGCACCGTCGGTGAGCCGATCAATCCCGAGGCCTGGATGTGGTACCGCGTCGTCATCGGCGGCGACGAGTGCCCCATCGTCGACACGTGGTGGCAGACCGAAACCGGCGCCATCATGATCTCGCCGCTTCCCGGCGTCACCGCCACCAAGCCCGGTTCGGCCATGCGACCCCTGCCTGGCATCGGGGCAGCCGTGGTCGACGATCACGGCGACGAGGTGCAATTGGGCCACGGCGGCTACCTCGTCCTTACCGAGCCATGGCCGTCGATGCTGCGGGGCATCTGGGGCGACAACCAGCGCTACGTCGACACCTACTGGTCGCGATGGCCGCAGTACTACTTCGCCGGTGACGGATCGAAGATCGACTTCGACGGTGCCATCTGGCTCCTGGGCCGCGTGGACGACGTGATGAACATCTCCGGTCACCGGATCTCGACCACCGAGGTCGAGTCCGCCCTCGTATCGCACCCATCCGTTGCGGAGGCGGCCGTCGTCGGCGCAAACGACGACACCACCGGCCAGGCCATCTGCGCCTTCGTGATCCTGCGGGGCGGGGTCGAGGAGGGTGCCGACGGCTCGGAGTTCATTCGCGAGCTCCGCGACCACGTGGCTCACGAGATCGGCCCCATCGCGAAGCCTCGACAGATCATGATCGTGTCCGAACTTCCCAAGACTCGGTCAGGCAAGATCATGCGACGACTCCTGCGCGACGTGGCCGAAAACCGCTCGCTCGGTGATGTCACTACGCTCGCCGACCCTCAGGTCATGCACCTAATCTCCGTCGGACTGCACAGCGGGGCTGGCGAGGACTAGCGGTAGCCTGACCCACGGTGTGCCGGGAAGTCTGGTCGGCGTGACATAGCCGCCTGCCAGGAGGACCCGTGACCGACCGCGAACTCTTCGCTCGGCCAGCCCTGAGCGAACGCCTCTGGCTGCTCCGGGCCCTACGCGGCGAGACCATCGGCGGCGTCCTGCTGCTGATCGCGGCCCTCATTGCCATCGTGTGGGTCAACTCACCCTGGGGTGACTCCTACATCGCTCTGGGCGACTACACCATCGGCCCCGCGGCTCTCGGACTCGACCTCAGTCTGTCGACATGGGCAGCGGATGCGCTGCTCGCGGTGTTCTTCTTCGTCGCAGGCCTCGAACTCAAGCACGAGTTCACCCGCGGCACGCTCTCGCGCCCGGCACAGGCTGCGGTCCCCGTGGCTTCCGCGATCGGCGGCATGGCTGTGCCGGCGATCATCTTCGCCATCATCGTTGCAACGAGCGATCCGGGGGCACTTCAAGGCTGGGCCATACCGATGGCCACCGACATCGCCTTCGCACTCGCCGTGCTCGCGGTGGTAGGTCGTGGTCTGCCCATCGCACTTCGCGCCTTCTTGCTGACGCTGGCCGTCGTCGACGACCTGGGTGCGATCACCATCATCGCGATCTTCTACTCCAAGGGATTCTCCCCCCTCTATTTCGTACTCGCCCTCGTGCTCCTGGGCGCCTACTGGCTCCTCCAGCGACGCCGCGTGCGCTCGCCGTGGATCTACGTACCGCTCGTCATCGTGGCGTGGTGGGCCGTCTTCATGAGTGGGATACACGCCACCGTCGCCGGCGTCGCGCTCGCATTGCTTACGCGCGCGAAGGCGGATCCGGGGGACGGCGAATTGGGCAGCGTCACCGAACCACCGGCGGATCGCCTGCAGCGCATGCTGCTGCCGTGGAGCGCAGGACTATGCGTGCCCCTCTTCGCATTCTTCGCAGCGGGCGTCGACCTGCGGAGCACGGGACTGATCGAGCCCCTGACATCGCCCGTCGCAATCGGCGTGCTCGCAGGTCTGGTCATCGGCAAGCCCATCGGCGTGGTGGGCACGGCATGGGTGGTCGCACGATTCACGCGGGGCAGCCTCAATCCCGCGATCGGCTGGCGCGATATCGGCGCGGTCGGGCTCCTCGCCGGCATCGGCTTCACCGTAGCGCTGCTGATCACCGAACTCGCCTATTCCTCGTCGCCCGCTCAACTCGATGCGGCGAAGGTGGCGGTCTTCACCGCGTCGGTGGTGTCAGCGCTGCTCGCGAGCGGCCTACTCCTTGCCCGCAATCGCCACTACCGCCGCGTCGCCCTCGTGGAGGAGGAGGATGCCGACGGAGACGGGATCCCGGACGTCTACCAGCGGCCTTCGTCGGGGGATGCGGACCCCGGCGCGCCCCGGACCGACTAGCCTCATCCCACGGCCCCGCAGTCGAGGAGGATCGGATGGCTGATCTCACGCCGGGAGGCGATACCTCTCTCAAGGCGCTCGTTGCCGCAGCGGTTGCCGATCTCCAGCGACTCATTCGCGCACAGATCCAGCTCGCCAAGCTCGAACTCCAGCAGACCGGTCGCGAAGCCGCCAAGACGAGCGTGTTCTTGGTGGGCGCGCTCTCTATGGCCGCGACCGGCGGCCTCTTCCTCCTCGTGACCATTGCCTACGTCCTGGTCGCCCTCGGCTTGCCGGTCTGGGCTGGATTCGGCATCGTCACTCTCTTCCTCTTCATCGTCGCCGGCGTCCTCGGACTCCTCGGACGTCGAGAGGCCCAGCGCATCAAGGGTCCCGAACGCACGATCGCGCAGATAGAGAAGACGAAGGCGATGCTCTCCGGAGGCGGAGCAGCCGCCGGTGATGCGGTCGCCGCGCAGGCGGTCGCCGAGGTCCCGGCACCGCCGGGCACCTGAGCGTGCTGCTCGACCCCGAATCCGTCATCCACGCGCCCGGCCCGTGGACGCACCGTGATGTATCCGCCAACGGAGCCCGCTTCCACGTCGTCGAGGCTGGCTCAGGGCCCCTCGTCGTCCTGCTCCACGGCTTTCCGACGATGTGGTGGACGTGGCGGCATCAGATGCGCTCGCTGGCCGGCGCCGGATATCGCGTCGTGGCCATGGACCTGCGCGGCTACGGCGGCTCGGACCACACCCCGCACGGCTATGACCCCACGACCCTGTCCAACGATGTCGCCGGAGTCATCCGCTGCCTGGGTGAGCGCTCGGGCGTCATCGTCGGGCAGGGGTGGGGAGGACTCATCGCGTGGAGCATGGCCGTGCTCCAGCCGGACGTCGTCGACGGCATAGTGCCCGTCTCCATGCCTCATCCTCGTCGCCTTCGCCGCGCCATCCTGCGCGACGCCATCCAGCGACGTCGCGCTCTCTATGCCATCGGCTTCCAGTGGCCCTTCCTACCCGAGCGCTCGCTGCAGAAGGACGACTGTGCACGCATCGAGCGCATCCTGGCCGACTGGTCAGGCACTCCCGGCTGGCCCGATGCCGAGACGTCGCTGGCCTACCGCTCGGCTTTTGCACTGTGGCCCACTGCCCACTGTGCCGTTGAATACCACCGCTGGGCCGTGCGATCGATGCTGCGCACCGACGGCGTCCGTTACGCGCGACGCATGGAGACCCCGATCCAGGTGCCGGTCCTGCACCTGCACGGCGAGGGCGACTCCTCCATCCTGCTGCGCAGCGCCGAGGGCTCGGGCGAATGGGTCAGTGGCGACTATGAATTCTGCGTGGTCGACGGCGTCGGACACTTCCCGCAGGAGGAGGCGCCCGAGCGCTTCGACGCCCTCTTGCACAAGTGGCTCATGCAACCGCGCGACGCATGAGCCCTCCTGCCGCGGAGAGGCCGCGCGACCGGCTCGGCCGACCGCTGCCCCGTGGCGCAGCCGGCTTCCCTCCCGCCCCGCCACGCACTGATATCTCGGCCGATGATGCAGCAGCGGAAGCGCGCGCATACCTCGCGGAGGGATTGCCTTTCCACGCCCATGACATCCTGGAGATGCGCTGGCGATGCTGCCCCGATGATGAGCGCGAACTGTGGCGCGCCCTGGCTCAGGCCGCCGCCGGAGCCACCCATGCGGCCCGAGGCAATCCCGTCGGTGAGCAGCGACTGATGATGCGCGCGGCAGCCGCGATCGAGGCGTACGCCGGCCCGAATCCCGTCGACATCACCCAACTCCTCGCCGATCTGGGCCTTGGGTCACCGGGCTAGCTGCGGCACGCGCCGGTGTCGACGGGCGTGACCGAGGTACGCCCGGCATCGGCGACTGCCGCTGCCTGCTCGGCGGTGATCGCATAGCCGGTATCGGGCTCACCAAGGCCTGCAGCGAAGACAACCCCGAAGACGCGTCCCCTCGGTGAGAGCAGCGGCCCGCCCGAATTGCCGGGCACGACGGTGCCGCGGAAGGAGAATACCTCGCGCACTACTCCCGACCTTCCGTAAATGTCCTCTCCTCGCGCATTGATGCGCGCGCGCACGCGCGCCGGCTCGGCTACAAGCTCCCCACCGCCGGGGAAACCGGCGACGACCGCGGAGTCTCCGGTGTCAGGGACGCGTGCGGCGAATGCCAGCGGGGGTGCCGGAAGCCCAGGCACGTGGATCACCGCGAGGTCGATGCGCGAGTCGATGGCGACGACCGTACCCTCGTATCGCGTGGGATCGCCGGGGATGACGACGCGGGGAGACATCGATCCGGCCACGACATGCGCGTTGGTGAGCACGCGATCGGTGGCATAGACGAAGCCTGACCCCACGACATTGGACTCGCAGGCACTCGCACTCACCTTCGCCAGGGATGGCCACGCTGCGCGCACAGCCGGGTCGCGTAAAAGGGCAGGGTTGGGAGGTGGCACCTCAGGGCCGGCGTACTGGCCGAAGCCCGAGAAGACACGCGGCAGTCCGGACGCATCGACGGCGTTACGCAGACCGGAGAAGGCGTTGCGAGCAGCATCGGGAACGGCGCGGTCGATCGTGGAGAGGATGAGCGATGTGCGCACCTCGCGTGCCACGCCGAGGTTGGGTAGAAGGCCGACCGCCGTGGCGATGATCCACAGGACGACCGCCAGGGCCACGACGTTGAGTGCGGCTCCTCCAGCACTATCCACGGTGCGCGCACCGGTCCACGTGATGCCCGCACGCAGGGAGCGGCCGGCAATCGTGGCCAGGGCCTGTCCGACGAGCGCGCAGGCGAGGATGCCAAGGGCAAGCAGCACGGCACCGGCGATCCCGGGCATGCCGAGTCCTTCGATCACGCGAGGCAGGACGAGCGCAGCCCCGAGGCCTCCCACGAGGAAGCCCGCGAACGAGAACAGCCCGGCCACGAAGCCCTGGCGCCAGCCCGTCCACGCAAACACGGTGACCGCCAGGAGGACCAGCACATCGATCGCGTTCATGCGAGGTCCTCTGTGGCATCAGGCTCGAGGTCGGTGATGCGACTTTCGTCCCACGGCTGACTCCATCCGGCCAGATCCAGCATCCCCGAGAGCAGGCCGGCCGTGAAGCCCCACACCAGCAGTCCGCGCACCGCGAAGCCGAGGCCGACGTAGCCCGATGGATGGCGCACGCGCGTGCGATTGGCCGGATCGACGAGTTCGGCGATAGGGATCCGGTGAACGCTCGCAACCTCGGTCACGTCGACGGCACTCACCGGCGATGGATCGCGCCACCACGCAAGGACCGGGGTGACGACGAAGCCGGACACTGGAACCCACAGGTCGGGAACGAGTCCGAAGACGTCGACGCCAGCCGAATCAAGGCCGGTCTCCTCGCGTGCCTCCCGCAGCGCAGCCGCAATGGCATCGACATCACCGGGATCGACGGCGCCTCCCGGAAAGGCAGGCTGGCCGGCGTGCGCGCGCATATCGGCCGATCTCTCGATGATGAGCACGTCGGGCCCGTCGGACCCCTCTCCGAGGAGCATGAGCACGGCCGCCGCGCGACCTCCCTCGGGCGGAGGGAGGAAGCGCGTGAGGTCCTCTCCTCGAAGGGTCGGCAGGCGATGGGCGAGAGGTTGGAGCCAGTCGGGCACCTCGACGTCGTCGAAGCGCCATCCCCATCGAGCGTCGCGTTGGATCGTCATCCGCGACCCTCCGTGCGCAGCAGGCGAGCAGCCTCCGCGGAATCCGTCGGACCCTCGCCGTAAGACGGGCACGCCTTTGCAACCGGGCAAGCTCCGCAAGCAGGACGTCGTGCATGGCAGCAGCGCCGTCCGTGCCAGATGATGCGGTGCGACAGGTCGATCCATTCATGACGCGGAAAGAGCGCCATGAGATCGGCCTCGATGCGGTCGGGGTCGTCGTAGGTCGTCCAACCGAGTCGACGGGCCAGGCGGGCCACATGCGTGTCAACAGTGATCCCCGGGGTGGCAAATGCGTTGCCGAGCACGACGTTGGCCGTCTTGCGACCGACTCCCGGCAACGTGACCAGATCGTCGAGTCGATCGGGCACCTCCCCGCCGAAGCGATCGCACAGAGCCTGGGCAATGCCCTGGATGGAGGCTGCCTTCGCCCGGAAGAACCCCGTGGGCTGGATGAGCGCCTCCAACTCGCCGCGATCCGCCGCCGCATAGGCGGCGGCATCGGGATAGCGGGCGAAGAGTGCTGGAGTGACCTGGTTGACGCGCTTATCAGTGCACTGGGCCGACAGCACGGTCGCGATGAGCAGCTCCAGCGGCGTGGTGAAGTCCAGCTCACAGTGCGCGTCGGGATACGCCTCTCCTAAGGCCCTTGCCACGCGGCGGGCGCTACGCACGGTAGCCGTGTCGGGCTTCGCCGCGCGCGCGACGGTCGACCGGGCGGGCACCGCACCAGGGTACGTCTCCCCCAACGCGCGGGACCATGGCGATGCTGCCCTGATGCAGCGGAGGCCTCACGGATGCGACAGACTGTCCTTGGAAGGAGTTCACGTGGACGACGCGCTCATGCAGGCACCGCTCTTCTCCGCCCTCGACGCCGAGGCGGCTACCGCGCTGCGCGCGTCCATGGTCGAGCTCCGCGTGGCGCGCGGAGATGCCATTTTCTCCGAGGGCGAGCCCGGCGATCGCATGTACGTGATCCTCGACGGCAAGGTCAAGCTCGGGCAGACCTCGACCGATGGACGCGAGTCCCTCCTCGCGGTGCTGGGTCCCGGAGAGGTCTTCGGCGAGCTCTCCCTCTTCGATCCCGGCCCGCGCACGGCCACCGCCACGGCGGTGACCGACGTCGTGGTCATCGGACTGGGTCACGTCAACCTCCGCCCCTGGCTCGCGGGTCGACCCGAGGTTGCCGAGTCGCTCCTGCAGGCGCTGGCCCAGCGACTTCGCCGTACCAACGAGACCCTGGCCGACCTCGTCTTCTCAGACGTGCCCGGTCGCGTCGCCAAGTTGCTGCTCGAGCTCGCCGACAAGTTCGGCCAGCCCGGCCCAGACGGCGTCCTGGTGCACCATGACCTCACGCAGGAGGAACTCGCTCAGCTCGTCGGGGCCTCGCGCGAGACCGTCAACAAGGCGCTCGCCGACTTCACGCAGAGGGGATGGATCGTGGTCGATCAGCGCGAGGTCGTGCTCGTCGACATGGAGCGCCTGGCGCGCCGCGCCCGCTAGGCCTACCCGCCGCCCTCCAGGTAGTGAAGCTGCGCTCGCGTGGAGAGAAGTGCCGCCCACCTCACGTGATCGGGCACGTCGGCGTAGACGACGTCGACCACCTCCTCCGCCGTCCGACGCCCCCCATCCCACGCGACCCGCACCTGCTCCAGGCGCGCATGACGATGCTCGAGATAGGCATCGATGACCGCGACCGGATTCGCTAGCCGCGGTCCGTGACCGGGAAGCAGCACGGTGGCATTCAACAACTCGGCGTGCTCGCGCAAAGTGCGCA
Source organism: Actinomycetota bacterium (assembly GCA_046095085.1). Classification (GTDB taxonomy): domain Bacteria; phylum Actinomycetota; class Actinomycetes; order S36-B12; family S36-B12; genus Mxb001. The sequence continues at coordinate 18,777 of JBJTIQ010000046.1, forward strand.
ATGACCTCAGGTAGTCGCCGAGGTCGCCATCGGGCCACGCAACCACGGTGGTACCGCGGCCGAGCACGGTGTCACCGGTGAGGATCGCGCCATCCTCGAGCACATGGAAGCTCAGGCAGTCGGCAGTGTGCCCCGGCGTAGCGATCACCCGCACCTCGACACCGCCGACACTAACTACGGTGCCGGGCTGGAGACCCTCGCCGCCGAGGACGTGCTCGGGGTCGAGGGCGCGCACGGGCGCGCCGGTCATGTCATGCAGGGCCCGGGCGCCCTGCGCGTGGTCAGGATGCCCGTGGGTGAGCAGGATCTCGGCGATGCGACCGTCTGCGGCATCGACGAGCGCAAGCAGGTGGCCGACATCGTCGGGTCCCGGATCGATGACGACGTAGGGACCGGTGCCGACAAGCCACGTGTTGGTGCCATCGAGAGTCATCGGGCTCGGGTTGGGCGCCAGGACGCACCGGAGCCGTGCACTGACGACTCCCCCACTCCAAGGTTCATCCGACCCGATGACGGGCAGACCACTCACGCGGCCCCCGTGCCATGCACTTCAGAGCCCGCGGGTTCGCTGTCGAGAGGCAGGACCACCGACCCGTCGCGGACATCAATGACATCCCACCGGATGCCTCCCGATTCATCGAGCCGCGCCCGGGGCATGAGCGGGCGCACATCACGCGACGACGCCGCGGCGAGCACGCTGGGAGCATCGGCGAAGGGCAGCAGGTCCATCAGCGTGGCGGCCGTCGGGGGAAGCATCGGCAGTCGACCCTCGCCGTAGGCGACCATTGCGTCGGATGGCGTCTCCCATCGCACGTCGTCCGCCTCGCCGCTCACGTCTCGGGCCTGCTGACCGCTCGGGACGGTCGCGACGAAGAAGCGAACGTCGTAGCGCCGTGACTCGATCTCGGGGGTCACCCAATGCGCCCACAGCGGCAGGAGACCGGGGTCCAGGGCCAGGCCTCGACGGGCAAGTACATCGGGCAACGCAGCACTTGAGGCATGCACTGCTGCCCGGTCGTCCTCCCAGTGCGCATCCTCGCGAGGAAGCTCGCCGTCTGCGTCTACCGCGAGCAGCACGCCGGTTTCCTCAAACAACTCACGCACCGCACACACGATCAGGCCCCTCGCCAGCCCATCGTCGGCAGTCATGCGGGCCGAGTCGAGGGCATCACCGGTCCAGGCGATCTCGCCGACGAGATCGGCATCATCTATGCGGCCGCCGGGGAAGACATACATGCCGGCCGCGAAGGCCATCGTGGAAACCCGGCGCATCAGCAAGGTCTCGAGTGCTCCGGAGTCCCGCAGGAGGACTACCGTTGTGGCATCTCGCAGGGGAGGGGGTTGCCACTCTCCGGCGAGAAGCGCAAGCACGCGCTCGCTCACGTGCGACGGCATGCGCGGAATGCTCAGTCGGCCACCTCGAGGATCATTTCGACCTCGACGGGAGCGTTGAGCGGGAGCGCAGCGACCCCTACGGCTGAGCGCGCATGGCGCCCACTGTCGCCGAAGATCTCCTGGAGAAGCTCGCTCGCACCATTGATGACCCCGGGCTGGCCGGTGAACGTCGGCGCGCTGGCCACGAAGCCGACGACCTTGACGACGCGAGTGACGCGATCGAGGCTTCCGATCACGGACTGAGCGGCTGCCAGGGCATTGATGGCCGACTGCCGAGCGCAGTCCTTGGCGACATCAGCGTCGACGTCGGACCCGACCAGGCCTTCGGCGATCATCGCGCCATCACGCATGGGCAGTTGGCCCGAGGTGTAGACGTAGCGGCCGGTGACGACGGCGGGCACATAGGCGGCGACGGGGGGCACGACCTGCGGGATGGTGATGCCAAGCTCGGCAAGGCGCTGGGGCACCGACGTCATGTGAACTCCTTAGTTGAGCGGCCGCTTGAGGTAGGCCACCATGCTCTCGGGGTTGGGGCCGGGCACTACCTGCACCAGCTCCCAGCCATCCGCACCCCAGGTATCGAGGATCTGCTTGGTTGCGTGGATGAGGAGCGGAACCGTCGCGTACTCCCACGTGGTCATGGGCCGACCCTAGTACGCCGGGTCGAGTGGGCCGCGACCACGTAGGCTCATGCGGTGCCCACGAGCGACTGGCCCGACGCGATGCTCCACGTCGTATCCGGCAAGGGTGGCACCGGCAAGACCACCGTCGCGGCCGCTCTGGCGCTCGCGCTGGCGTCCGGTGGGCGCCGCGTGATGCTCATGGAGGTCGAAGGTCGACAGGGCCTGGCACAACTGTTCGACGTGCCACCACTGCCCTACGAGGAGCGCAAACTCGCCGTTGCACCCGGCGGCGGCGAAGTGTGGGGGCTCGCCGTCGATCCCGAGGAGGCACTCCTCGAATACCTCGAGCTCTTCTACAACCTGCGACGGGCCGGCGGAGCACTGCGACGCATGGGGGCGGTGGACTTCGTCACGACGATCTCCCCGGGACTGCGCGATGTGCTGCTGACCGGCAAGGCGGTCGAACTCGTGCGGCGCAAAGACAAGATGCATGCCAAGCCCTATGACGCCATCGTCCTCGATGCGCCGCCGACCGGCCGGATCACTCGATTCCTCAACGTCAACACCGAGATCGCCGGTGTGGCCAAGGTTGGCCCGATCCGCAGCCAGGCCGACGGTGTCATGGCCGTGCTCAGGTCGCCGAAGACCGCAGTGCATCTGACCACTCTGCTCGAGGAGATGCCGGTGCAGGAGACGGCCGACGGCGTGCGGGAGCTGTCCGACGCGGCACTCCCCGTGGGGGGGATCGTCGTCAACATGACGCGTCCACCGCGGCTCGACGCCGGCCAGCTCGCTCTCGCGCGCAGCGGGGACCTTCCCGTCGACGAGATCCAACGTGCGGTCCTCGCGGCCGGGGTTGGCCGCGACACCGACTCCGTGGTCGCCGCACTAGCCGGTGAGGCGGCCGACCATGCCGCCCGAGTCGCCGTCGAAGACACCGAGCGTCAGCGCATCGCCGAAATCGGCCGGCCCGTCTACGAGCTTCCGTTCCTCGCATCAGGGATCGATCTGGGGGCCCTCTACGAGTTGGGCAGCCAGCTCAAAGCACAGGGCATGGCATGACCACACTCGACCTGGATCGACTCATCGACGACCCCGCCACCCGAATCATCGTGTGTTGCGGCTCCGGCGGCGTCGGCAAGACAACCACCGCGGCAGCCATCGGGCTGCGCGCGGCCGAGCGCGGTCGCCATGTGTGCGTGCTCACCATCGACCCCGCCCGACGACTCGCCCAGGCCATGGGCCTCACCGAGCTCGACAACACTCCTCGACCCGTGGTCGACATCAAGGCAAGCCCCGGGTCTCTCGACGCCATGATGCTCGACATGAAGCGCACATTCGACGAAGTCGTCGAGTCGCACTCAGATCCGGAGCGAGCACAGGCGATTCTCGACAACCCCTTCTACCAGGCGCTGTCGTCGTCATTCGCAGGTACTCAGGAATACATGGCGATGGAGAAGCTCGGCCAGCTGCGTGCCCAGTCCGACTCCGAGGGCACCTGGGATCTGATCGTCGTCGACACCCCGCCGTCGCGTTCGGCGCTGGACTTCCTCGACGCGCCTGAGCGCCTGGGCACGTTCCTCGATGGCCGATTCATCCGCATCCTGCTGGCCCCGGCGCGTGGTGCTGGGCGTGGGATCGGTCGCATCATCGGCGCCGGCTTCGGTCTCTTCGCCGGAGTCCTCAACAAGATCCTCGGAGCGCAGTTGCTCAGTGACCTCGCCGCTTTCGTGGGCGCGGTCGACACGATGTTCGGTGGGTTTCGCGAGCGCGCGGAGGCGACGTACGCGCTCTTGAAGGACCGCGGAACGGCGTTCATCGTGGTCGCGGCACCCGAGCGCGATGCCCTGCGCGAGGCGTCCTACTTCGTCGAACGCCTCGAACAGGATGGAATGCCCCTCGCCGGCCTGATTCTCAACCGCGTGCAGGAGGTGCGCGCGCCGGAACTGTCGGCCGAGCAGTGCCTTGCGGCGGCCGAGCGCCTGGAGGTGGCCGGGGACTCCCCCATCACCGTGTCGCTGCTTCGACTTCACGCCGATCGACTGCGCAACGCCGAGCGACAGCGACGACTTGCCACGCGGTTTACGTCGGCGCACCCCGGCGTGCCGGTGACAGAGGTCATCGCTTTGGCTGAGGACGTGCACGACCTCGACGGCCTGCGCGAGATCGGTGACTTGCTCGCCGCGAACTAGCTGGCGCGGGAGACGTCGAGGCTGATGGCGCGCTCGTATTCGTCGCGTGCCGTCTGGAGTAGGTGGCGCCACGAGGTGACCTGGGGGCGGCGGCGCAGCAGCGCCCGGCGCTCGCGCTCAGTCAGGCCGCCCCACACGCCGAACTCGACGCGGTTGTCGAGGGCGTCGGCCAGGCACTCGGTGCGGACCTGGCACCCCTGGCAGATGACCTTGGCTCGGTTTTGGGCGGCTCCTTGGACGAACAGCGCATCGGGGTCGGTGGTCCGGCAGGCTGCCCGTGCGGTCCACTCCGTCGACCAGATCGTCATCGGTGCCGTCCTCCTCTGTGGGGAGGTTCTCCCCGGTGACACGAGTGCCCCTGGCGCCCCAGTGGCTCCTCTAGTGCGCCCGGACGCTACGCCTACCGGAGCAGACCGGACAGGCTTAGAGTAACTAAGCAGCCGTAGTAAGAAAAGACTAATTTCGGCCGGAACTGGCCCCCATCCGGACGGGCGCGCACCGCGCTTCCCGTGGCTGCCTCGCCTACCCTGGAGCAGCACCCGTGAGGAGGACCCGTGCCCGAACCCCGACCGTCAGGAGCCCTGGGGCCCCTGGGGGCTCTGGGACGCCTGGGCGCGTTCCTTCTCGTAGCGCTCCTCGCCGGAGCCGTGGCCGTGGCGATGGTGCTGCCGCTGGCCGCGGCCGCCGGCCTGGTGACTCGCGGCGCCGTCGAGAGCTTCGAGAGCCTGCCCTCTCAGTTGGACACACCGGAGTTGCCGGAGCGATCGGTGATCCTCGCGTCGGACGGCTCGGTGCTGGCGACCATCTACTACCAAAATCGCATTGAGATTCCGCTGGCGAGCGTCTCACCGGTCATGCGGCAGGCCATCGTCGCCATCGAAGACATCCGATTTCTCGATCATCCCGGCATCGATCTGCGCGGCACGCTTCGCGCCGTGGTCTCCAATTCATCGGGGTCCGGGAGCATCCAGGGTGGATCGACACTCACACAGCAATATGTCAAGAACCTCTTGATGGCGAGTGCTGACACCGAGGAAGAGCTCGAGGCTGCCCGGGAGCGCACGCCATCACGCAAGCTTCGCGAGATTCGCTACGCGCTCGCGCTCGAACGCCGCTACTCCAAGGACGAGATCCTCGAGAAGTACCTCAACATCGTCTACTTCGGCGCGGGTGCCTACGGCGTGGAGGCCGCCGCACGTCGCTACTTCTCCAAGCCGGCCAGCGAACTCAACCTGGTGGAAGCGGCGACCCTCGCCGGGATCGTCCAGCAGCCCACGGCCTACGACCCCACCCGCAACCCCGACCTGTCGCAGACACGGCGCGACATGGTGCTCGACAAGATGGTGCAGGCCGGGTTCGTCACCCCGGTGCAGGCCAGCGCAGCCAAGACCATCGGCGTCGAGGAACTCCTCCAACCCTCCATCCAGCCCAACGGCTGCACGTCTTCCTACGCGCCCTACTTCTGCGACTTCGTCATGCGCATGATCAAGCTGGATCCGGCCTTCGGCGAGACCCAGGTTGAGCGCGAAGCGCTGCTGCGGCGCGGTGGCCTGACGATCCGGACGACCCTCGACCCCGACCTGCAGGCATCCGCATTCGATTCGGTGACCAAATACATCCCGGTGAAGGACCAGAGTCAGCGTGCTGCCGCCATCACGGTGGTCGAGCCCGGCACCGGCAATGTCATCGCCATGGTGCAAAACCGCGAGTGGGGGCTAAAGGGACGGGGCAAGACCACCTACAACTACAACGTCGATGCGGAATACGGCGGCACCATCGGTATGCAGGCCGGATCGACCTTCAAGGTCTTCACGCTGGCGGAGGCGCTTGAGGCCGGCTTCTCGCCCTTCGAGACGGTCGATGCGCCCAACCCCAAGACCTTCGAGAAGTTCGTCAACTGCACCACCGGCGAGGAATTCCAGCCCGTCACCGTGCGTAACTCGGGCTCGGCCGGAGTGCTCGACATGTTTCAGGCGACGGCGTTCTCGACCAACACCTACTTCGTGACCCTGGCCGAGCGATTCGGCCTGTGCCGCCAGGCAGAAATCGCCGAAGACATGGGCGTGCGCCTCGCGACGGGTGAGCCGCTGCAGAGGGTTCCGACGTTCTCGCTCGGCACGATGGAGGTCTCGCCCCTGTCGCTGGCGGGTGCCTACGCCGCGTTGGCCAACCACGGCGTCTACTGCCGCCCCCGCGTCGTCCTAGAGATCACTGATCGCTACGGCAGCAGCCTCGAGGTGCCCGCACCTCGGTGCAAGCAGGTCGTGACTCGCGAGGTCGCTGACACGATCACCTCGGTGCTGACGAGCGTCATCGACGGTCCGCTGTCCGGGCGCACGGGCCAGGCCATGTCGCTGCCGGATCGCCCTGCAGCAGGCAAGACCGGTAGCACCAATGAGAACGCCGCCATCTGGTTCGCGGGCTACACGCCACAGATTGCCGCGGCCATCTGGGTCGGCGATCCACGGGGCGGGTTCGCCTACCCCATGACCGACGTCACGATCAACGGCACCTACTACTCCTACGTCACCGGCGGCATGATTCCCGGCCCCATTTGGCGAGAGGTCATGATCGCGGCCCATCGCAACATTCCGCCGACCGCCTTCGAGCTGTTCAACTCCTGGGGGGTCGGGCCCGTGCGCGGCGTCGGACTGTCACCGGTCTACATTCCCCGCAATCCAGACCCGTCGCCGTCACCCACCGAAAGCAAGGACCCCAAGCCGAAGCCCAGCGAGACTTCTGGACCGGGACCCTCCCCCGACCCGACTGCCCAGCCGTCGCCGTCGCCAACTTCCGAGCCGACGCCGACGCCTACTCCGACTCCCGAACCGACTCCCGAACCGACCGCCGAGCCGACGCCCGGCTAGTCAGGCGAGCGCCGCCTTGACGAGCGCCGCCACCTGGCCGCCATCAGCGCGTCCGCGGGTCTGCGGCGTCACGATCTTCATCACGGCACCCATCGCCGACGGTCCGGTGGCTCCCTGCGCGGCTACTGTCGCGACCGCTTCGGCCACCATGGCACTGATTTCCTCTTCGGTGAGCTGCTTGGGCAGGTAGCGCTGCAGGACCGTGAGTTCGGCCTGCTCGCGCTCGGCGCGATCGCTGGCACCGGCAGCCGCGAACGACTCGGCCGCCTCGCGACGCTTCTTGGCCTCGCTCGTGAGCACCACGACTACCTCGTCGTCGGAGAGTTCTTTGGCTTCCTTGCCGGCGACCTCAGCATTGGTCACGGCAGATAGGGCCATGCGCAGCGTGGCCATCGTGAGCTCATCCTGGGAGCGAATGGCCGTGGTGAGGTCGCCTTGGAGCTGGTCCTTCAGAGCACCCATGGCGCCATCCTCGCGCATGACGGGCCGATGGAGGCCAGCGCCCCGCGTGCCACACTTTCGTCATGTCATCACGCACATGGGGAGCGCTCGGCGCTGCCGCCCTCCTGGGCGCTGGTGTCCTGGCCTACGCGCGCCTCGAGGCCGACTCGTTTCGACTGCGCAGACGCGATCTCGACGTGCTCCCGCAGGGCCACGATCCCTTGCGGGTTCTGCACCTGTCCGACCTGCACATGACCCCGAGGCGCCGCGGACTCCAGGACTGGGTGGCATCACTTGCCGCTCTCCACCCCGACCTGGTTGTCGTGACCGGTGACTTCCTCGCTCACCGAGATGCCGTCGAACCGGTGGCGGCATCGCTCGAGCCGCTTGCCGACGTGCCGGGCGTATTCGTGCTCGGCAGCAACGACTACTACGCGCCGCGTGCCATCAACCCCTTCTCCTACCTCTTTGGCCCGTCCGACCTGCACCCCGACCGCCCGCAACTGCCCTGGCCCGACCTCGTTAACCGCCTCGAAGGCTTCGGTTGGCATCACCTTCCGAACGCACGCAAGACGGTCGTTGCGGGCGGCCGCGCCATCGAGGTGCGTGGCGTCGACGACCCTCACATCGAGCGCGATGACTACGCCCTCGTGGCCGGCTCGCCCGACGCATCTGCCGATCTTTCGCTCGGTGTCGCGCACGCCCCCTACCTGCGTGTCCTGGACGCGATGGCAGCCGATGGCGTCGACGTCGCCCTCGCCGGCCACACGCACGGTGGGCAGGTGTGCGTACCCGGGTTAGGCGCGTTGGTCACCAATTGCGACCTGCCGAGAGACCGGGCCAGGGGAATCTCAGCGCACGAACGCCCCCTCACTGAGTTCGCTCCGCACGATCAGCCACCGATGTGGCTGCACGTGTCAGCCGGACTCGGCACCTCTCCTTATGCGCCGATCCGCTTCGCGTGCCCGCCCGAGGCCACGCTGCTCACCCTCACGGCGAGGGGCTAGACTCCTACGGCTCCACGGGGTGTGGCGCAGCTTGGTAGCGCGCTTCGTTCGGGACGAAGAGGTCGTGGGTTCAAATCCCGCCACCCCGACATAGTGAAGGGCCCAGGGTCACAACCCTGGGCCCTTCACCGCAGAAGGAGTTCGGCGATCTGCACGGCGTTGAGCGCCGCGCCCTTGCGCAGGTTGTCGTTGCTGACGAACATCGCCAGGCCCCGACCGTCAGACACGGTCTCGTCCGGGCGGATGCGGCCCACAAAGGATGGGTCGGCGCCAGCAGCCTGCAGCGGGGTGGGTACGTCGGTGACGACGACCCCGTCGGCCGTCGAGAGAATCGCCTCCGCGCGCCCCGGAGAGATAGGCCGCTCGAACTCCGCGTTGATCGACAGGGAGTGCCCGGTGAAGACCGGCACGTGCGTGCGCGTGCCGGACACGAGCAGGCCGGGGATACCGAGGATCTTGCGACTCTCGTTGCGGAGCTTCTTCTCCTCGTCGGTCTCACCCAAGCCATCGTCGACGATAGATCCGGCGACAGGCACGACGTCGAAGGCGATGGTGCGCACATACTTCTTGGGCTCAGGGAAGTCGATGGCCGAGCCGTCGTGTGTCAGCGTGGTGACGTCTTGGTCGATGACGGCGCGAATCTGGGAGTCGAGCTCCTCAACGCCGGCCAGGCCGCTCCCGGACACCGCCTGGAAGGTGCTGACCACCATGCGCTGCAGGCCAGCCTCGCGATGTAGGGGCATGAGCACCGGCATCGCCGCCATGGTCGTGCAGTTGGGGTTGGCGATGATGCCCTTGCGCATCTGCGAGACCGCACCGGGGTTCACTTCGCTCACGATGAGCGGAACGTCGGGATCCATCCGCCAGGCCGAGGAGTTGTCGATGACGACAGCGCCCGCTTCGGCGAACCTAGGGGCGAACTCCTTCGACGTCGCCCCGCCCGCAGAGAAGAGCGCGATATCGATGCCGCTGAGGTCGGCCGTCGCGACGTCTTCGACGACAACATCGGCGCCCTTCCACGGCAACGTCGTGCCGGCCGAGCGCGCCGACGCGAAGTAGCGGATCTGGCCTGCTGGGAAGTCGTGCTCTTCGAGGAGGCGGCGCATGACGGTGCCGACCTGGCCCGTGGCCCCGACGACGGCAACCGTGGGATTGGCCTTCATCGCCCGGTCCCGCCGTAGACGACCGCCTCGCCGTCAGCATCGAGTCCAAACGCGGTGTGCAGTGCCTGCACAGCGGGCGTGGCCAACTCGGCGCGCGTGACTATGGAGATGCGAATCTCCGACGTCGAGATCATCTCGACGTTGATGCCCGCGTCGGCGAGGGACTTGAAGAACGTCGCGGACACGCCCGGGTGCGAGCGCATGCCAGCGCCGACGAGCGACACCTTGGCGATGCCTTCGTCGGTGATGAGCTCCTCGAAGCCGATGTCTCCGCGCACGGCCTCGAGGGCCGCGGTGGCCTTGGCCACAGAACCCTGCGGGCACGTGAAGGTGACATCGGTGCGACCGGTGGAGGCCACGGAGACGTTTTGCACGATCATGTCGATGTTGATGCCCGCATCGGCGAGCGCGCCGAAGATCGCCGCGGCCTCGCCGGGACGGTCGGGCACCCCGACCACCGTGACCTTGGCGTCGTTGAGGTCGGCGGCGGTGCCGGAAATGATCGGCTGTTCCATGATGTCTCCCTCGCCGGAAGAAATGCGGGCCGCAATCGCGGCCTCGGACAGGACGTAGGTGCCCTCGCGTTCGGAGAACGACGAGCGCACGTGAATGGGAAGGTCGAAGCGCCGGGCGTATTCGACGCAGCGCAGGTGCAGGACCTTGGCTCCGGCGGCGGCCAGCTCGAGCATCTCCTCGTAGGTGACCACCTGGAGCTGGCGGGCCTTCGGCACGACCCGGGGGTCGGCGCTGAACACGCCGTCGACATCGGTGTAGATCTCGCACACATCGGCTCCCAGTGCGGCCGCGAGCGCCACTGCGGTCGTATCGGACCCACCACGGCCGAGCGTGGTGATGTCTTTGGTGTCTTGCGCAACGCCCTGGAAGCCAGCGACGATCGGGATAGCACCGGCCTCGAGCGCCTCCTGGATGCGACCGGGCGTCACGTCGATGATGCGCGCTGCCCCGTGGGATGAATCGGTGATCAGGCCCGCCTGCGAGCCGGTGTAGGAGCGGGCCTCCTCACCAAGGTCGTTGATGGCCATCGCAACCAGTGCCATCGAGATGCGCTCGCCAGCGGTCAGGAGCATGTCGAGCTCGCGCCCTGGTGGATGGGGAGAGACCTGCTCCGCGAGGTCGAGCAGGTCGTCGGTGGTGTCACCCATCGCCGAGACGACTACGGCGACGCCGTGACCGGCCCTGTGAGTGGCAACGATGCGGCGCGCGACGCGCTGGATGCTCGCAGCGTCAGCGACGCTCGAGCCTCCGTACTTCTGCACGACGAGGCCCACAGTGGCTCCTGGGCAAGCGCACCGGCCGCCCCCCAGTGGGGCGGTCACCTAACGGCGGAAGCGCCAGTCTAGCCAGAGGCCAATGAACCCGCGCATCCACGCTCGCCTCGTCGGACGCGCTACGCGTCGAGTCGACGGCGGCCCGCGAAGGCCCTGCCGAGGGTGACCTCGTCGGCGTATTCGAGGTCGCCACCCACGGGTAGACCGCTCGCCAGGCGCGTGACGGTCAGGCCCATGGGAGTGAGGAGCCTGGCGAGGTAGGTGGCGGTCGCCTCGCCCTCGAGATTGGGATCGGTGGCGATGATGATCTCGGTGACCTCGCCGTCGGTAAGGCGCTGCAGCAGCTCTCGGATGCGAAGGTCGTCGGGGCCGATGCCATCGATCGGGCTGATGGCTCCGCCGAGCACGTGATAGCGACCGCGGTATTCGCCGGTCTTCTCGACAGCTACGACGTCCTTGGACTCCTCGACGACGCACAGTGCGGTGGAGTCGCGGCGGGGGTCACGGCAGATTCGGCAGGTCTCCTCGTCGGTCACGTGACCGCAGATGGCACAAAAGCGCACCTTCTCCTTGACGGTCACGAGCACCTCGGCTAGACGTCGCACGTCGGCCGGGTCGGATTGGAGCAGGTAGAAGGCAATTCGCTGGGCGCTCTTGGGGCCGATACCGGGCAGCCGGCCGAGCTCGTCGATGAGGTCGGCCACAACGCCGTCGTACACGGCTAGCCCTGCTCGATCTCGCCGATGACAGTGGCACCCAACTCACGCAGCGCCAGTGTCTCTCCGGTCATCTCCTCGGCGCGATCGTCGTCGAGGCTCGGCACATCGGCCGTCGCGGGAGAGGGGATGGCCCCAGACAGGACGACGTCGACCTGCAGATCAGCGTGCATGACGTCGATGATGACCTGGCGCAGCCGCTCGCCGTGTCCGCTGCTGCGCGCGTTTTTGACCTTGCTCTCTTCGGGAACTCCCACCGCCAGGACTCCCTCGGAGACAGACAGGGGTCGCGAGTCGCTGAAGACGGCCCAGGCCACACGCGACATCGACTTCAAGCCCTCCATGACCGCAGGCCACATCGTGGTGATGTCGGTGAGCGTCACATCGGATGCGGGTGGGGCCTCGCGCGACTCCGGTGCCGACGGGGGCGCCGCCGCGGCGACATCGGACAGGCGCGGAGGGGGTGGTGGCGCCGCGGCGGCCGAGGATGCCTCGGCCGGCGCGGACTCCCTACGACGCGACGGCTTGGGCGCGGACTCAGCGGGCGCAGGGGGACTAACGGTCGCCGCCGGCGTACTGACGGTCGCCGTGCCACCGCGCTCGAGACGGTCGAGCCGCGCAGAGAGCCCGGCCTGAGAGTCGTCGGCTCCGGGCAGGAGCAACCGTGCCGCGAGGAGTTCGAGATGAAGGCGGGGCGCGGTGGCGCCACGAAGCCCGGTGAGTCCGTCGCTGACCAGGTCGGCGGCCCGTGACAACTCGGCAAGGGTGAACTTGACCGCCTGCGCTCGCATGGCATCGAGCTCGGCATCGGATGCGTCGAGGAGGGCGACGGCATCGTCGGAGGACATGGCCGACAGCACGATCAAATCTCGCAGTCGCTGGAGGAGGTCCGTGGCAAAGCGCCGCGGATCGTGCCCGGCGTCGACCACTTGGTCGATGACTGTGAAGAGGCGAGCACCCTCACCCGATGCGATGGCATCGACGGTCGCATCGACGAGCGCGTGATCGGTGACCCCCAACTGCGCGGCCACGCTGTCGTAGTCGAGGCCCTGCGGACCGGCACCGGACGCCAACTGCCCAAGGATCGACAGGGAATCCCGCACGCTTCCACCCGCCGCCCTCGCCACCAGCGTGAGCGCTGCCGCATCAGCGACGATGCCCTCGGACTCACAAACCTGGGCCAGGTGAGCCTGCAGTACGCGCGTGGGCACCAAGCGGAAGGTGTAGTTGAACGTGCGTGAGCGAATCGTCGGCAGAACCTTGTCGGCCTCGGTGGTGGCGAAGATGAAGCGCACGTGCTCGGGCGGCTCCTCGACCAACTTCAGCAGCGCGTTGAAGCCCGCCGTGCTGACCATATGGGCCTCGTCGACGATGTAGACCTTGTAGCGAGACGAGGCTGGGGCAAACATGGCCCGCTCGCGAAGTTCGCGAGTGTCGTCGACGCCACCGTGGCTGGCAGCGTCGAGCTCGATGACATCAAGCGACCCCGGACCATTGGGTGCGAGGTCTCGGCAACTCTGGCACTCCCCGCACGGCTCCGGCGTAGGGCCCTGCTCGCAGTTGAGCGACCGGGCCAGGATCCGGGCGGTGGAGGTCTTGCCGCACCCGCGGGGACCGGAGAAGAGATAGGCGTGGTGGATCCGGTCGGCATCAAGCGCCCGCGACAGCGGCTCGGTGACGTGCTCCTGCCCGACCACCTCGGACAACCGACCGGGGCGGTAGGTGCGGTAGAGGGCCAGGGACACCCCGTCACCCTAATGCCGATACGTGACAGCGGGAGGAGTCGAAGGGACCCCCCGCGCACCCGACAGGGCCCGCCTACCCTTGCTGCCTTCCGGCCCTGGGGGGATTCAGAGGGATATCGCCGCGCGAGGGGTCGACCCCAGTCTAGGCGCTGCCGCGGCGGGAGCCGGGGGCCAGCCCCGGCTCCCCACCTGGCGAAGCGCGGAGGATAGGGGATTTGAACCCCTGAGGGATTTCTCCCAACACGCTTTCCAAGCGTGCGCCCTAGGCCACTAGGCGAATCCTCCGCCGGAGAGCGTATCCAAGCCGCTATCCGCTCCGACGACTGCGTGAGTGTCGCGCGCGCATACACGGCTACACGCGCTCGCGGAACCTAAACTGGCGGAGTCCGCTTCTCGACCACGGCGCTGACCCGCCCTCTGGAGGCACCGCAGCATGAGCGTCCCGTCCGCTGGCCCTCGGCCCAGCAACCGGCACCGCAGACGGCAGAGCCCCGTCGTCGGCATCATCCTCGTGATCGTCGGCATGGTTGTCCTCTTTGGTGCGGGCTACGGACTCTCGCGCATCATCCAGGGCTCGTCCGGCGGCGGTGAGAGCGCGAGTTCGACCACGACGACAGGTAGCCAGACGACTGCCGCACCCGAGCCGGAGCCGTGCGTGACGGTCACCGTGACCCCGGGCGCAGGCCTCCCGAGCGCATCGCAGGTCACCACCAACGTCTACAACGCGACAGACCGCGCCGGTCTCGCCGCAGGCACGGCCGAGGCGCTCCAGGTGAGGGGATTCGTGATCGACAAGATCGATAACGATCCACTGTCGAAGACGATCACCGGAGTCGCGGAGATTCGACACGGGCCCTCCGGTGAATCAGCCGCCCAACTGATGGCGTTCTACCTTCCGGGTGCCGAACTCGTCGATGACGGTCGCAAGGACGCAACGATCGACACCGTGCTCGGTGCCGCCTTCACCGAGGTTGCCGCGCAGTCGGAGGTCGATGCAGCGCTAGCGGCACCCTCGCCGTCGCCGTCTGGTCCGGGTTGCTCAGCCCCCGCCGCGACCACAGCCGACAGCGCGAGTCCGGAGTCGAGCTAGCGCTCAGATCTCGACAAGCCTGCCCACCTCGACGACCCGGTCGGGCCGGAGATGGAAGTACCGCTGTGGGTCCACGGCATTGCGCTGCATGAAGGCGAAGACCTCCGCTCCCAGGTGGACCAAGGGCGGCGACGGTCCCACCTGGGGATGCACGGAATAAAAGGCGTAGGTGCATGTCTCCGGGTCTATTCCAGGCACGCGGGCGGCCAGCTCAGCCAGGGCCACGGCCGGCTGCGGACGCTCCATGAACCCATAGGAGACCTTGACCTCGCTCACATGCTCGCCCAGCTCTGCGTAATCCAGGCGTTCGCTGGGGCTAACGCGCGGCGTCTCGGTGGTGATGAGTCGCATGATGATGATGCGATCCTCGACGACCTTGAAGATGCGAAGCCTGTGCACCAGCGCGTAGGGCACGCCATCTTCCAAGGTGACGTAGACCATGACTCCGGGGGTGACGATCGCACCGGGCTGCTGGAGAAGTCCTTCGAGATCAGACATGGGCGCTTGCACGTATGACAGTCGCTCCATCAGCCGATTCCAACCCCAGCGCCAGATGGAGAGCACGGTGAAGATCACCGCGGCCGCAACCAGCGGGAACCAGCCGCCGTGCGAGAACTTGGTCAGGTTTGCAGCGAAGAACGTGCCGTCGATGATGAGGAAGACGATGGCCACCGGCGCCACCACCCACCACGACAGATTCCAGCGGTGCCGCGCGACGACGGTGATGAGGCAGGTCGTGATGACGAACGTGCCGGTGACGGCGATGCCGTAGGCCGAGGCGAGGTTGGACGAGTCCTGGAAGCCCACGACGAGGCCGATGATCGCCACCATGAGGATCCAGTTGACGAAGGGCACGTAGACCTGGCCGCGCTCTCCGGCGGATGTGTGCAGCACGGTCATGCGAGGCAGGTAGCCCAGCCGAATCGCCTGCTGCGTCATCGAGAAGGCCCCGGAGATCACCGCCTGCGAGGCGATGATGGTGGCGACAGTCGCGAGCACGATCATCGGGATCTGCAGCACGCTCGGCACCAGCAGGTAGAAGGAGTTGTCGACGCTCTGCGGATCCCGCAGGACGAGCGCTCCCTGGCCCAGGTAGTTGAGGTAGAGCGCCGGCGCGGCGACGGCAAACCACGAGATGCGGATCGGGAAGCGACCGAATTGGCCCATGTCGGCGTAGAGAGCCTCCGCCCCGGTGACGCACAGCACGACCGACCCGAGGGCCAAGAAGGCCATGATCGGATCCGACACGATGAACGACACGGCGTAGGTGGGAATGATCGAGGCAAGAACGCCCGGGGACTGCAGCAGGCTGCCGAGACCCAGAATCCCGATGACGATGAACCACACGAGCATCACCGGCCCGAAGACCGCACCCACGCGACCGGTGCCGTAGCGCTGCACGACAAACAGCCCGACGAGCAGCACGAGGGCGATCGGCACGACCCAGGACGACAGGCCGGGTGCGACGAGCTCGAGCCCCTCGACCGCCGATAGCACCGACACCGCTGGCGTAATCATCCCGTCGCCGTAGAAGAGTGCGGCCCCAATGACGCCGAAGACCATGATGAGGGCCGCGGATCGGTGCCGGCGCACGGCCGACACTGCGAGTGCAGCGAGGGCCATGATGCCGCCCTCGCCCTCGTTGTCAGCGCGCATCACGATCAGGACGTATTTCACGGAGACGATGAGCGTGAGGGTCCAAAAGACGAGTGACAGAGCACCGAAGACGCGATCTTCGGTCACGGGAATGTCGTGTGAGCCGCCGAATATCTCCGTGAAGGCGTAGAGGGGACTCGTGCCGATGTCGCCGAAGACAACGCCGAGCGCACCAAGAGCCAGGAGGCCTGAACTACGTCGAGCACGGTGTCGCACAATCGCTGAACGTACCCCCTGACCACATCCCGGGCAGGAAGTTCGCCTAATGGCCACGCGCCGAGGAGCCGCTCGTTAGCCTTCGCCTGTCGAAGAAGGGGGCGCCATGGCTGCTACCTCCCGCATACCGAAGTCAGCACTGGTCGTGGCCCTCAGTGCCGCGACCCTGGGCGTCGTCTATGGCTACGACGGTTCCAACGTGGCGGGCGCCCAATTGTACTTCGAGGACTACTTCGGCCTGCAGGGCAATGAAGCCGCGGTCGAAACCATCGTCACGGCGACCGTCTACGGCGAGTTGATCGGCGCCCTGGCCGGAGGTTTCGTCATCAATCGACTGGGGCGCAAGCCGTCCATCGTGGGAGTTGCGTTTGGCTACGTCGTCTTCTGCATCCTCAGTGCGCTCGCCGTCACGCCACTCATGCTGGGCATTTCACGATTCTTCCTGGGCCTGACGATCGGCGTCTCGCTCATCGCGGTGCCGATCTTCGTCGCCGAGTCTGTGCCCGCTCGCATCCGCGGCGCGACACTCGTTGCCTACCAGGTGGCGGCCGTCGTCGGGATCATCCTCGGCTACCTCGGCGCCCTGGCCCTGAGCGGCCTCAGCGAGACGATCAACTGGCGCATCATGCTCGGACTTGCCTCCGTGCCCGCCATCCTGCTGATCCCCGCGCTGCTCCGACTGCCCGAGACCGCCCGCTGGCTCGTGCTGAAAGGCCGGATCGCGGAGGCGCGCGTATCTCTGCAGCGCACGGACCCCGAGGCCGATATCGACGCCGAACTCGCCGACATCCAGCGTGGCATCTCCAGCGAGAAGGGCGGTCGCATCAAGGAGATGCTGCGCAAGCCCTACGCCCGAGCCACCATCTTTGTCGTCGGCCTTGGCTTCTTCATCCAAATCACGGGCATAAATGCGACCGTGGCCTACGGGCCGAAGATCTTCCAGGCGATGGGCATCGACACCAATACCGAGTCGATCCTGATGTCGACCCTCGTGCAATGCATCGCGCTGGTGGCGGTCTTGGCATCCATGACGGTAGTGGATCGCTGGGGTCGCCGGCCCATCCTGCTCACCGGGATCAGCATCATGATCGTGTCTCAGCTGGCGATGGTGGTGACCTTTGCGACCCAGCAGGGCGCCACCTTCACCACCGCGCAGATCGTGCTCGGCTTCGCGGGCTTGGCAGGGATCAACATCGGTTTCGTCTTCGGATTCGGCGCCCTGGTCTGGGTCTACTCCAGCGAGAGCTTCCCCGCTCGACTGCGCGGCTACGGCTCGAGCGCCATGCTCGGATCCGACCTGCTCGCCAACATCATCATCGCCCAGTTCTTCCTCACCATCCTCAGCGCCATCGGGGGGGCGTGGTCCTTCGGCATCTTCGCTATCCTCGCCGTGCTCGCATGGCTGTTCGTCTGGCGCCTGGCGCCTGAGACCAAGGGCCGCGAGCTCGAGGAGATCCAGTCCTTCTGGGAGAACGGCGGCTCGTGGCCGACGGAGCAGCAGGTGGGCGAGACAGGGAGGGGCCGCTGATGCTACGGGCCGGAGTCGATCTGGGTGGCACGAAGATCCAGGTTGCAGTCGTCGACGCCGAAGGCAACGTCATCGGTCAGTGTCGTATCGCCACACCCCAGGACCACGGGTCGTCCGGGGTCATCGCCGCGATGGTGCAGTCCGTCCGCGACGCGATGTCCGATGCCAAGGCCGACATGGGATCCCTGCTGGGCGTGGGAGTGGGCGCACCGGGGCAGATCGATCATGACGCCGGCACGGTCAGTCATGCGGGCAACCTGCCCGACTGGCTGGGCACGGTTGCCGTCGCGGGTCCCATGCGCACGGCACTCGGCGTCCCCATCGAACTCGCCAACGACGTGCAGGTCGGCGTGATGGCGGAGTCGCAGCTGGGTGCGGGGCGTCCCTACTCATCGATGCTCGGTGTCTTCTGCGGTACCGGAGTCGGTGGCGGCATCGTCATTGACGACGAGTTGTGGCTGGGTCGCGGAGCAGCGGGCGAGGTCGGGCACATGGTCGTCGAACCCGATGGCGCGCCGTGCCCCTGCGGACGCCGCGGGTGCCTCGAGGCCTACGCCGGTCGCGCCGCGATGGAGGCCGAGGCGAGGCGTCGAGTCGAGCACGGCAAGAAGACACGGCTCTTCGACATCATGGAGAAGAAGGACCGCACCCGGCTGTCGAGCGGAGTGTGGGCCAAGGCGCTCGACAAGGGCGACCACATGGCCGAGGACCTCATCGACCGCGCCGTATGGGCGCTGGGCCTAGCCTGCGCGAGCGCGGTCAATTTGCTCGATGTCGAGGCCGTGGTCATCGGCGGCGGCCTGGGGTGCCGACTCGGCGCGCCCTTCGCCGATCGCATTCGCGACGCGATGCTGCCCCACCTGATCCTTCCGGAGAAGGAGCCGCAGGTGCTCAGTGCGGCGCTTGGCGATCTCGGCGGAGCGATGGGTGCGGCGCTGCGCGTCGAGCACACCGTGCCGCCACCCGGAGAGATCGGCGTGATCGTCGACAGAGACGACTGACCCATGCAGCGCGGTGCTGTCATGGCGGCGGAGATCGAGGAGCAGCCGCGCACCCTGGCACGACTTCTCGCTGACGGACTGCCAGCCATTCGCGCCGCTGCCGATGTCATTCGCGTGCGCCAGCCGCGCTTCGTGCTCCTTGCCGCTCGCGGCACATCCGACCACGCGGCCCTCTACGCCAAATACCTCATCGAGACCCGGCTCGGCCTGCCCGCCGGCCTGGTCTCGCCGTCGACGCTGACGGTCTACGACAGCAGCCCGTCGTACGCCGATGTGCTGTGGATCGCCGTCAGCCAGTCGGGTGGCTCGCCCGATCTCGTCGAGTCGACCCAGCGGGCACGTGCGGCGGGAGCGCTGACGATTGCCGTCACCAACGCGGAGGGATCGCCCCTGGCCTCGGTCGCCGACCTGCACGTCGACGTGCTCGCGGGGCCGGAGCGCGCCGTTGCGGCGACCAAGAGCTACACGAGCGAGCTGATGGCGCTGTGGCTGCTCATCGATGCGTGGGTGGGCGGCGATGCAGCGGCGGCACAGCCGATTCCCGATCGTGCGCAGGCGGTGGTGGAACGGCGTGACGGCATCGCGGTCGCGCCGCGCTATCGCTTCGTCGATCGACTGGTGACCACCGGCCGCGGCTTCGCCTATCCGACCGCGCGAGAGGCGGCACTGAAGCTCATGGAGACGTCCTACCTCGCCGCGCATGCGTTCTCCAGCGCCGATCTCATGCACGGTCCGCTGGCCATGATCGATGAGGATCGTCCGGTGATCGCGATCGTGCCGTTTGGCGAGGGCGGTGCCGCCATGCAGCCGGTGCTCGATCGGCTGGCCGAGCGCGGTGCCGACGTACTCGTCGAAGGCGATGTGTCGCGGGCTCCCGGGGCAGCGGC